>DASSLH010000659.1:0-2307 GCA_035689625.1 Candidatus Methylomirabilota bacterium
TGGTCGAGCGCTTCGAGCACGCGCGGGCGGCGGTGGCGTGGCTGCGCGAGCGCGGCAGCGGCTCGGCCACGTTCGTGCCGCTCGAGAAGCTGCAGTCCCTGGAGCCGCGCGCGGCCGACGGCGGCGGTGACCTGCGCTGGATGGTCAATCACGTCACCGCGCGCACGCCCAGCGTGCTGCACCACCTGCTCGGACAGGTCGCGCTCGTGGAGCACCTGGACCAGGCCGAGGCGCTCTGGCGGCGCAACGGCGTCGTCGCGACCTACGTGACGCCGAGCGGCGAGGTCCTGTCGCCGACCGGCCGCCTGCGCGGGGGCGCCGAGGGCGCGACGCCTCCGCAGTCGTTGCTCACGCGCAAGCGGCAGCTGCGGGAGCTCGAGGACGTTGTCCGCCGCCTGACCGACACCGTCGAGAGCGAGCAGGCGGCGGCGGCGGCGCTGGCCGCCGAGGTGGCAACGCTGCGCGCGCGGCTGGGCGGCCTCGAGCAGTCCGTGCAGGCGCGCCAGGCCGAGCGGCTGGCGAGCGAGAAGGACCTCGAGCAGTCGGTGCGCGAGCACGAGCGCGTGCACCGGCACCTGGAGACGATCGCTGCCGAGGCGCGCCAGGTCGCCGGCGAGGCCGCCGAGACGGAGGCGCTGCTCGGCGGCGTCGGCCAGCACGTCGAGACCGCCCGCGAGGCCGAGGCGCGTCACGAGTCGGTGATGGCCGCGCTGCGCGCGACGATCGCCGCCGCCCAGGAGTCGGAGACGGCGCTGCTCGCGCGGCTCACCGGGGACCGGGTCGAGCTGGCGGGGACCATGGAGCGGGCCGACGCGCTGCGCCGCGAGCTGGCGCGCCTGGACGAGATCGAGGCCGACCTGGTTGGCCGCATAGAGCAGGGGCGCCAGCGGCAGACGCAGCTCGCCGATCGGCGCGCGTGGCTGGCCGCCGAGCGCGAGCGTACCGACGCGGCCGCGCGCGACGTCGCGCTCGAGCGCGACCGGCACGAGGACGAGGCGCGGCGGGCGGGCGAGCACCATCAGTCGCTGGTGGACGGCCTCCGCGCGCTCGACGAGGAGACGCGCGGCGTGCAGGCCGAGCTGAACCGGCTCGTCTCCGGCATCCACGAGATCGAGCTCAAGGCCACGGAGGGTCGCGTGCGCCGCGAGGAGCTGGCGCAGGAGGCCTATCGCAGCTTCGGCGTGGACACCGAGACGATGCTCGCGCGGCACGACCCCGACCGCGACCTGCCGGCGGTGCGCGAGCGCCTGGCCGAGCTGGACGCCAGGCTGGAGGCGATCGGGCCGGTGAACCTCGTCGCCGACGAGGAGTACCGCGAGCTGGACGAGCGCCTGACGTTCCTGCGCACCCAGCACGACGACCTCACCGCATCCATCAAGGACCTCGAGAAGGCGCTGCGCGGCATGACCCGCACCGCCCAGGAGCGCTTCACGGAGGCCTTCGAGCAGATCAACCGCCACTTCGCCGACATCTTCCAGCGCCTGTTCGAGGGGGGGCGCGCCGAGCTGCGGCTGGTGGAGGCCGAGGAGGCCGGCGATCCGCTGGACACCGGGGTCGAGCTGATGGCCCAGCCGCGGGGCAAGCGCCTGCAGGCGGTGTCGCTGATGTCGGGCGGCGAGCGGGCGCTCACCGGGCTGGCGCTGCTGTTCGCAATCTTCTACTTCCGGCCCAGCCCGTTCTGCGTGCTCGACGAGGTGGACGCGCCGCTGGACGACGCCAACATCCACCGCTTCCTGCGCGTGCTGCGCGAGCTCACCAGCCAGACCCAGTTCCTCGTCATCACCCACAACCGCAAGACGATGGAGGCGGCGGACATCCTCTACGGCGTCACGATGGAGGAACCGGGCCTGTCCAAGCTGGTGTCGGTCAATCTGGCCGCCGCCGTGGCCGCTGCCGCGCCGGCGGTATGAAACGGTCCCGCCGATAGGCTAGACTCGTCGGCGACGACATGGCGTCAGTCGGCGCCCACCTGCAGCAGTTGCGTCAGCGCAAAGGCGTCTCCCTCGAGGAGATCGCCCGCACTACCCGCGTTGCCCGGCGCTACCTCGAGGCCATCGAGGCCGACGCCTTCGACACTCTGCCGGCGCCGGTCTTCATCCGCGGCTTCATCCGCGCGTACTGCCAGGCCCTGGGCGAGCCGCCCGACGAGGCCCTGGCGATCTTCGAGGGCCGGGAGGGACGCACGGTTGCCGCGCCGGTGGCGCCGCGCGCGGCGCCGGCGCGCACGGTGGACGGCGAGCCGCGCGCGCGCGGCGCCGTGCTGGTCAGCTTCGTGCTCCTCGTCGTCCTCGGCATGGCCCTGTTCAC
>DASSLH010000660.1:0-7768 GCA_035689625.1 Candidatus Methylomirabilota bacterium
CAGCATGATGCAGCAGGCGCTCTACGACGGGCTGGTGAAGTACGTCGGCAACCCGCCCGAGATCGTGCCGTGGCTGGCCGAGCGCTGGGAGGCGTCGGGCGACGCGCGGACGTTCACGTTCCACCTGGCCAGGAGCGCGCGTTTCACCAACGGCGACCCGGTGACCGCCGAGGCGGTGCGCTGGTCATTCGCCCGTACGCTCAAGCTCAACCAGGGCCCGGCCTGGACGCTGTCCGACTTCCTCAAGGAGGACGGCATCAAGGTCGTGGACGAGCATACGATCCAGTTCCACCTCGCCCAGCCGTACGCGCCGTTCCTGTCGTGGGTGGCCTGGTGGTACGTGATGAACCCCAAGGAGGTCATGGCTCACGAGGTCAACGGCGACCTCGGCCAGAAGTGGCTGACCGACAACGCGGCTGGCAGCGGGCCGTTCCGCATCAAGCGCTGGCAGCAGGGCGTGCTCTACGAGCTGGAGGCCGTGGACAGCTACTGGAAGGGCTGGCCGTCGAAGGACCACGTCGGCGGCGTCATCCTGAAGATCGTGCGCGAGGCGGCGGCCCAGCGGGCGGCGCTGCTGCGCGGCGAGGCCGACATCGTCGAGGGCCTCACGCCCGAGGACTACGACCAGGTCGTGAAGATGCCCGGCATCGTGGTGCCCGAGTACCCGGGCATGACGACGTTCGGGCTCAAGATGAACACGCAGAAGGCGCCGACGAGCGACCTCAACCTCCGCAAGGCCATCGCCTACGCGTTCGACTACGACGCGCTGCTGAAGATCTACAACGGCCACGCCGTGCTGCAGACGAGCCCGTTCCCCAACGCCACCCGCGGCTACCTCGCGGTGCCGGGCCTGCCGCGCCAGGACCTGGCCCGGGCCAAGGAGTTCCTGGCCAAGAGCGCCTACGCCAGCGGCAACGTCGAGCTGGAGTACGTCTACCTGCAGGGCCTCGAGGAAGAGCGCAAGATGGGGCTGGTCCTCATCGACAACCTCGCCAGGCTGAACCTCAAGGTGAAGGTCGTGCCGCTGACGTGGCCGAACATGGTGGCGCGCGGCAGCAAGGTGGACTCCTCGCCGGACTTGCTGGCCGTCTTCACGACGCCGCTGTCGACCGACCCCGACGCGGTCGCCTACCAGTACCACAAGGGCTCGTTCGGCAAGTACTACGCGTCCTCCTTCTACAGCAACGCCGACGTGTGGGGGCTGATCGAGCGCGCCCGCACGCTGGGACGCTGGGAGGAGCGCGCGCCGATCTACGCCGACATCCAGAAGCGCATCGTCGCCGACCAGCCCGAGGTCTTCGGCATGCTGGCCAACCGCCGCTGGGGCATGCGCGACTGGGTGAAGGGCTTCACCTTCAGTCCGGTGCGCTTCACCGGCGAGGTGGATCTCTACCCGCTGACGATCGTCGCCAGGTGAGGTTGCGCCGGCCCTGACGCAGTACGTCCTCAGCCGCCTGGCGTTCCTGGCGCTCATGCTGTTCGGACTGCTGTGCCTGACGTTCGTCATCTCCCACGTGATGCCCGGCGACCCCGCGCGCCTGGCCGCCGGCCCCGACGCCAACCAGGCGATGGTGGAGACGCTGCGCGCGCGGTACGGCCTGGACCGTCCGCTCGGCGTGCAGTTCGCGCGCTATCTGGGCGGTGTGGCGCGCGGCGATCTCGGCGAGTCGCTGGGCAGCCGCAACGCGGTGGTGGACGACCTCGTCCGCTACTTCCCCAACACGTTCGAGCTGGTCACGCTCTCGCTGCTGCTGGCCGTCGTGCTCGGCGTGCCGCTCGGCATGCTGTCGGCGGTCTATCGCGACACCTGGATCGATCACGCCACGCGCATCGTGTCGGTCTCCGGCGTGGCGCTGCCGGCGTTCTGGCTGGGCCTCATGCTGCAGCTGCTGCTGGCGCTGCACGTCGGCTGGCTGCCGCTGGGCGGGCGGCTGGGGCTGACGGCGACGCCGCCGGCGCCGCTCACGCACCTGCTGTTCGTGGACGCGATCCTGCGCGGCGAGTGGCGAACGCTGGGCGACGCGCTGGCCCACGCGGTCCTCCCGGTCGTCACGCTGTGCTTCCCGGCGCTGGCCTCGATCCTGCGCGTCAACCGGGCGGAGATGCTGGAGACGCTGGGCCAGGACTACATCACCACCGCCCGCGCCCAGGGCTTCTCGGGCTTCCGCGTCGTCACGCGCTGGGCCCTGCGCAACGCGATGATTCCCACGCTGTCCATGATCGGGCTACGCTACGGCTGGATGCTCGGCGGCACGATCCTGGTCGAGACGGTCTTCGACTGGCCCGGCATCGGTCTCTACGCCGTCAACGCCGCCGTGTCCTCCGACTTCCAGCCGATCATGGGCGTCACGCTCCTCATCGGCCTCAACTTCATGCTCGCCAACCTTCTCGTGGATCTCGCCTACGTCTGGCTCGACCCGCGCCTGCGGCGGCGGAGCGCGGCGTGAGCGCCCGGGCGCTGGCGCTGGAGCGGCTCGAGCCACGCAGCGGTCGTGCCGCCGAGTGGAGGCGCTCGGCGCGCGCCTTCACGCGCAACGCCTCGTCCATGCTCGGCCTGCTGATCGTCGCGCTGTTCCTCGCCGCCGCGGCGATCGGCCCCTGGATCGTGCCGTACCCCGAGGACGCCCGGGGCGCCGTGCATCTCGAGCAGAAGCTGCTGCCGCCCAGCCGCGCCCACTGGTTCGGCACCGACGAGGTCGGCAACGACGTTTACACGCGCGTCGTGCTCGGCGCGCGCGTGTCGCTGCAGATCGGGCTGATCATCACCGTGCTGGCGGCGGCGATCGGCGTGCCGCTTGGCATCGTGGCCGGCGCGGCCGGCGGCGCCGCCGGCGAGCTGATCATGCGCGTGACCGACGTGTTCCTCTCGGTGCCGGCGCTGGTGCTGGCGCTGGCGGTCGTCGGCGCGCTGGGGCCCGGCATCGTCAACGCGATGCTGGCGCTGTCGCTCGTGTGGTGGCCGGGCTACGTGCGGCTGGTGCAGAGCAAGGCGCTGGCGCTCGCCCAGGCGCCCTACGTCGAGGCGGCCCGGGCCGGCGGCGCCGGCCGCGGGCGCGTCGTGTTCCTGCACATCCTGCCCAACTGCGTGTCGCCCATCGTCGTCAAGGCCAGCATGGACATGGGGACCGCGATCCTGGCCGCGGCCAGCCTGGGCTTCATCGGCCTCGGCGCCCAGCCGCCGTACCCGGAATGGGGCGCGATGATCAGCTACGGGCGCAACTACCTGCCGACGTGGTGGTGGTACTCGGCCTTCCCCGGCCTGGCGATCTACCTCACGGTGCTGGGCTTCAACCTGGTCGGCGACGGGCTGCGCGACCTGCTCGATCCGCGGAGCCGCGGCTGAGCCGCGCTATGCTCGGGGTCGCCGCCGGGGAGGCCGGTCATGGACCTCGCTGAGTTCGTCGTTCGCGTCGCGGCGGCGCTGCTGTTCGGCGCCGCGATCGGGTTCGAGCGCCAGTGGTATCACCGGCTGGCGGGCCTGCGCACCAACACGCTGGTCGCCACCGGCGCCGCCGCCTTCGTCGCGCTCAACGGCATGGTGGCCGACGGCGGCCCCACCCGCATCGCCGCCCAGGTCGTCTCCGGCATCGGCTTCCTCGGCGCCGGCGTCATCTTCCGCGAGGGCTTCAACGTGCGCGGCCTGAACACCGCCGCCACGCTGTGGTGCGCGGGCGCGGTCGGCACCCTGGCTGGCTCCGGCTTCGTCGCGGCCGCCGGCGCGGCCACCGCGCTGGTGATCGCCGCCAACATCCTGCTGCGGCCGCTCGGGCACCTCGTCGACCGGCACACGTCCAAGGCGGAGACGGAGGTGTCCTGCCGCTTCCGCGCGCAGTGCGCGGACACCGCCGAGCCGGAGGTGCGTGGCCTGCTGCTGCAGGCCTCGGCGCCGGAGCACGCGCTGGTGCGCGCGCTGCAGAGCGAGCGCACGGGCGACAAGGGCGCCAGCGTCGAGGCGATCGTGGTCTTCCAGGGCCACCGGCGGGAGGCCATCGAGCGGATCGCCGGCCGCCTGCGCGCCCATCCGGCCGTGTCGGCGGTGAGCTGGGAGATCGCGGGCGAGGCCCACACCGAGTGAGCGGCCGGCGCGCCGGCATCGCCGCGCTCGCCGCCGGGCTCCTGCTGCTCGGCGTCGCGGCGCCGCCGGCGCGGGCGCAGGAGCGCCAGCTCAACCAGGGCCATCCCGTCCAGCTCGACGACGCCTTCCCGATCGCCGCCGGCGACGCCACGCTGCTCACCGCCGGCACGCTGCGGCTGCAGCGCGAGCGCGCCAACCGCGGCGCCTTCGCGCTGGACGCGCAGTATGCGCTCCTGCCCCACACGCAGCTGAGCGTCGGCACCATTCTCACGACGGTGCCGCACGAGACGTCCGATCCGGGCTCCGGCGACCTGGACATCGCCGGCCGCGTCACGCTCGGCCAGCAGCGCGACCTGCTGCCGACCATGGCCGCGCAGCTCGGCGTCACGCTGCCGACCGGCGTGGACTCGCGCGGGCTGGACGTCGAGCTCAAGGGCCTCGCCAGCCGCGCCGTCACCGTGGGCCTGCTGCCGCTGCTGCTGCACCTCAACACCGCCGTCGTCTTCCGCGCCGCCCAGCGCGACGACGACGAGCGTCTGGCCCGCTACCGCCTGGCGGCCGGCGCCAGCCTCGCGCTGCCGCAGCAGGCGACGACCACGCTGGTCGCCGACGTCTTCGTCGGGCAGGCCGTGACGCGAGGCCAGGCGGAGACCATCGGCGCCGAGCTCGGCGTGCGCCACCGGCTGACGCCGCGGGTGGCGCTCGGCGGCGCCGTCGGCACGGAATTCGCGGGGCCGGGCGACCGCTCGCCGTTCTACGCCACGGTGGGGGTCAGCGTCGACTTCGACCTGCCCGCCTTCGGCAAGGCCCGCTGAAGCCGCACGTTGTCTGGTAGGATACCGGCCCAGCCGGCCCGCGCCGACGAGACGCCACATGATCCGGGAGGCCGCCGCATGCGAAACGGCTTGATCGCGCTCACCGCGCTGGCAGTGCTGCTGACGAGCACGCTCGTCGGGCAGCGCGTCGCGCCCGCCGCCAACGTCACCGAGGTCCTGATCGGCTCGGTCCTGCCGCTGACCGGCAACTTCGCCGCCCTCGGCCAGCAGTACCAGTGGGCCGCCCAGACGGTCGAGGACATCGTCAACAACGACTATCCCGACCTGCAGGTGCCGCTGGGGCCGGGCAAGGGCTTCCCGGGGCTGGGCGGGGCGCCCATGAAGATGATCATCCGCGACGACCAGAGCCGCGGCGATCTCGCCCGCACCATCGTCGAGCAGCTCATCAGCGTGAACAAGGTGCACTTCATCAACGGCGAGGGGACGAGCGGCACGACCTCGCTCCTGCAGCCGGTGCTCGAGAGCGCCGGCATCCCGATGGCCTGCCACGCCTGCGCCTCGCCGACGCTGACCGAGAAGGGCTTCAAGTGGTTCTGGCGCACCGGCCCCAACGACAAGACGATGGTCGCCAGCGTGTTCTCCTTCCTCAAGGAGTGGCGCGAGCACGGCGGCCCGGGCGACCTCAAGACCATCGCGCTGTTCACCTGCGACAACCTGTTCTGCCAGGACAACCGCAAGGTGGCCACCGACCTGGCGCCCAAGGCCGGCTACCAGATCGTGCTGGACCTGACGACGAAGACCGGCGCGACCACGCTGGCCTCCGAGGTGCAGCGGCTGCAGGCCGCCAACCCCGACGTGCTGTTCAGCGTGCAGTACCCGGCCGAGACGGTGGTGTTCGAGAACGACGCCAAGCGCGCCGGCTGGCTGCCCAAGGTCATCGCCACCAGCAACGGCGCCTACTCGGACGAGACGTGGCTGCAGGCGCAGAAGAAGACCAACGGCGCCGCCGGCTGGCTGGGGCGCGATCCGACGGCGATCGACCTCGTCCACCAGCGTCCGTCGTGGCAGAAGGTCAACCAGATCTACAAGAAGTACAGCCACGGCCTGAACATGGGCGAGCTGGCCATGCGCGAGATCACCGGCCTGCTCTGGATGGTCGACGTGATCAACCGGGCCAAGTCGGTGGACCCGGCGGTGCTGCAGAAGACCGCCAACGAGACCAACATGGGTCCCGAGCAGCTCATCATCGACTACAAGGGCATCCGGTTCGAGAACGGCCAGAACGTGCTCGCGACCGGCGTGGTCACCCAGGTCGGCTGGGACGGCGAGAAGCACACGGTGTGGCCGTGGGACCTGGCGGCCAAGGCCAACTTCAAGCCGGTCTTCCCGAACCCCAGCTGGCAGGAGCGCGACAGCAAGCCCAAGCCCGCGTCCTGAGCCCGGACGCCCGATGACGCTGCTGGTCCAGGCCGTCGTCAACGGTCTGCAGATGGGCTTCCTCTACGCGCTCGTCGCCGTGGGGCTGACGATCATCTGGGGCCTCATGGAGATGATCAACTTCGCCCACGGCGAGTTCCTCATGCTCGGCATGTTCGGCGCGTGGTGGCTCAGCGCGACGCTCGGCCTGGACCCGCTGCTCGGCATGGTGCCGATCGGCCTGGCGATGTACGGCTTCGGCGTGCTGGTCTACCGGCAGCTCATGCGCCGCGTGCAGCGGGGGGATCCCTTCACGCAGATCTTCGCCACGATCGGCTTGCTGTTCCTGCTGCAGAACGGGGTGGTGGCCGGCTTCACCAGCGACTACCGGTTCGTGCAGGACAGCGTGCTCACGCGCCTGAGCGGCGCGAAGCTGCAGGTGGCCGGGATCACGCTGGGCGTGCCGCTCATGCTGGCGGCGGCGCTCGCGCTGGTGCTGTTCATGGCGCTGTACCTGCTGATCGACCGCACGGAGTTCGGCGTCGCCCTGCAGGCGACGAGCGAGGACCGCGAGGCGGCCATGCTGGTCGGCATCGCGCCGCAGCGGATGTTCGCGGTGGCCTGGGGGCTGGGCGCCGCGCTGGTCGCCGTGGCCGGCGCCATCCTGGCCAACTTCTTCGCCGTCTATCCGCAGGTGGGCCTGCAGTTCACCGTGCTGGCCTACGCGATCGTCGCGCTCGGCGGCTTCGGCAGCATCCTCGGCACGCTGCTGGCCGCCCTGTTGATTGGCGTGGTGCAGAGCGTGACGGTCGTGTACCTGCCGCCGGCGTTCAAGGACGCGTTCGTGTTCGGCTCGTACGTCCTGATCGGGCTGCTCCGCCCCCAGGGCCTGTTCGGGCGGTTCTGACCGGTGCGGTTACGTCGCCGCACCGTCGCTCGCGTGGCGCTGCTGCTGGGCGCCGTCGCCGCGCTGCTCTACCCGATCCCGCTGCAGATCCAGGGCACCACGTACTACGAGACCGTCGGCTTCCTGGTGCTGATCAACGCGATGCTCGGCCTCGGCTGGAACGTCATCGGCGGCTGGGCCGGGCAGTTCGACTTCGGGCCGCAGGTCTTCTTCGGCATCGGCGCCTACACGGCAGCGCTGCTCTACGTGAAGCTGGGCATCGACGCGTGGCTGGGCTTGCTCGCCGGCGTGGCGGCTGCCGCGGTGATCTGCGCGGTGCTGACCTATCCGCTCACGCGGCTGCGCGGCCATTACTTCGCGATCTCGACGGTGGCCATCTGGATGATCGTGCAGCCCATCGGCACCACGTGGGAGTACATCGGCGCCGCCCAGGGGTTGTTCATCCCGATGAAGACGCACAGCAGCATCGCCGGCGCCATCCTCGCCAACTTCTTCGCGACCTACCCCCAGGTGGGCCTGCAGTTCACGGTGCTGGCCTACGCGATCGTCGCGCTGGGCGGCTTCGGCAGCATCCTCGGCACGCTGCTGGCCGCG
>DASSLH010000661.1:0-2308 GCA_035689625.1 Candidatus Methylomirabilota bacterium
TCGCTATCACCTGCTGCTCGAAGCGCGGCGCCGCCCGCCGCCCGCCGGCCGGCGCGCTCTTGAGCTGGGCCTCCTGCTCCTTCAGCCGGTCGGCGGCGCCGGGATGGGTGGCATTCAGATTCGTGAAGAACCCCGACTTCGCCGGCTGGCTGCCGCTGTCCTGCACCGCCTTGAGGAAATCGCGCAAGCCGCCCGGGTCGTAGCCGGCGCGCGACGCGTAGGCGAAGCCAACGCGGTCGGCCTCTTCTTCCTGGTCGCGGCTGTAGCCCTTGAGAGAGAGGTTGACGACGCCGTCCATCGCCAGGTCGAGGACCGGCGTGTTGACGACGGTGCTGGTGACGGCGCCGCCGACGCCGGGGATGAAGCCGGAGCCGATGCGCGCCAGATTCTTGAACGTGCCAGCCTCCACCGCCCGCTCCTTCTGCTTCTTGATCTCGTTCACGTGGTGCTTGAGCGCGACGTGGCCGATCTCGTGGCCCAGCACCGCGGCCAGCGTGGACTCGTCGCGCATGAGGCGCAGCGTGCCACGCGTGATGAAGACGTACCCCCCTGGCGCGGCGAAGGCGTTGACCTCCTCGGTGTCGAGCACGCCGAAGTAGTAGCGAATGTCCGGACGGTCGGACTGCAGCGCGACCGCGTTGCCGACGAGGGCCACGTAGCGCGTGAGGTCCTCGTCGTGCGACAGCGTGTAGCGCGAGCCGAGCGACGCGGTGACCGCACGGCCGAGCTCGATCTCCTCGGGCTCGTCGATCTCGGTGGTGGCGCCGCGGATGTCCTCCGGGTTGGTGCCGGTCAGCATGCCGACCGCAACCGAGCCGCCCGTGGTCTGGCAGCCCACGACCGCGAGCGAGAGCAGCAGCGCGAGGAAGCCGGACAGGCGGCGGCTCATCGCACACCCGCCGTCTTCTTGTCGCCCGGATCCCTGAGGAACGCCTCGATCTGCGGGCCGTCGGGCTGGTGCGCTTCGACCCAGGTGACGACGCCGTAGTCGTAGCCCTTCTGCTTGGCGTAGTTCTGCGCGTAGATCCCCTTGGCGCCCTGGGAGGCCGCCGTGCGCGACGTCGAGACGTCGCCGGGTGCGGCCTTGAGGAAATCGCTGGTGCCGGGCTGCACCGGCGTCGCCTTCAGCGCCGCCTCGTAGACCCAGCCGGTCTTCGCGTTCTTGGTCCGCACGGAGAGCCACTTGTCCTCGCTCTTGAGCACCTCGACCTGGTCGCCCTTCACGAGGGTGTCCACGACCTCGTAGAACGAGCCCTTCCCCGCCCGCACGTCGAGCTTGGTGCGCTCGACCCAGCGGGTCGTCTCGGCCGCCAGCGCGATGGCCACCGTGGCCAGCAGCGTCGCGGTCACCAGCGTCGTCGTCCTTCGCATGCGTCGCGTCCTCCCGCGGAGATTATTTCGAGTGGAGCACGTGCTCGCCGCGCCACTCGGGCGGCGGCGGGTTCACCAGGTACTCGTCGCAGCGCGCCAGCAGCTCCTTCGACGGGCCGTCGTCCGGCTCGGCTTTGAGCGCGGCGACGAACTGCTCGCGGGCCTCGTCGAACCGGCGCGCGCGGTAGGCGGCCAGGCCGGCGGCGTAGCGCTCCCAGGCCTCCAGCCGGCCGGGCGTCGGCTCGCCCGGCATGATCTCGAAGACGGGCACGGCCTCCGAACGCCCCTTCACCGCCAGCCAGTCGAGCTCCCGGCACGACACCGCGCCGGCCGCCGCCTGCACGGTCGAGCCGGCCACGAGGCTCAGCGTGCCGAACACCTTGGCGGCGCCCTCCAGGCGCGAGGCCAGGTTCACCGTGTCGCCCATGACGGTGTAGTTGAACTTGGTGCTCGAGCCGACGTTGCCGACCAGCGCCGGGCCGGTGGCCAGCCCCACCCGCATCGAGATGGCCGGCAGCCCGCGCGCCGCCCAGCCGACGTTGAGCCGCACCAGTGCGGTCAAGAGATCTTGCGTGGCGCGGCAGGCCCGGGCGGCGTGGTCGGCGTGCTCGACCGGCGCGTTCCAGAATGCCATGACCGCGTCGCCGATGAACTTGTCCACGGTGCCGCCGTGGCGCTGGATGACCGAGGTGATCTCGGTGAAGCACTCGTTCATGAGCTCGACGATCTGGGCGGGCGCCCGTCCCTCGGACAGCGAGGTGAAGCCGGCCACGTCGGCGAACATCACCGTCAGCTCCCGCGTCTCGCCGCCCAGCGCGAACTGGCCGGGGTTCTTGACGAGCTGGTCGACGACCTCCGGCGCCACGTAGCGCGAGAACGCGCCGCGCAGGAACGCGCGCTGGCGGCCCTCGGTGAGGTAGCCGTAGGCGGTCGCGCC
>DASSLH010000662.1:0-3842 GCA_035689625.1 Candidatus Methylomirabilota bacterium
ACACCGGCGGCGCCGCCGCCGGCGTTCCGCCGGGCGGCGCCGGGGAGGCGGTGGCCGGGGCCCTGGGCGCCGGCGCGCCGGCGCGCTTGGCGCGGAACAGCGTGACGAGCTCGAGCGTGCCGTCCGACTGCCGCTCGACGAGCATCCAGGGCTTGAGCAGCGTCAGCTGCCGCACCCGGGCGCCCGTGGGATAGACGTAGCGGAATCCGGCCAGGTCGATCGTCTCGGCGGTGACCAGGCGGCGATCGGGATCACCCAGCCGCAGCCGGCTCATCGCGGCGTCGCCCTCGACGACGAGCGTCATCGTGTCGCCGAAGGTCCCGTTGATCTTCGCGCGGCCGGTGAGCTTGCCGGCGATGCGCGCGTCGAACGGCAGGTAGGGACGGCCGGGCGCGAGGTCCACCTGGTCGAGGGAGGCGTCCAGCGCCAGCCGGGTCGGCTCCACGCTGAAGGTGCCGCGCGCGCTCAGCGTGCCGCTGCCGGGCATCGGCGTCGTCAGGCGGATCGCCGCCGGGCCGCGCGAAGGCCAGGAGAGATTGCGCAGCTCCAGGCGCGAGCCGGCCAGCTCCAAGCGCGCCGCCGGCTCCACGGCGTCATCGATGATGCGGGCGCCGCCGTTCTCGAACAGCGCATCGCGCAGCGTCAGCTGCATGCCCGGCAGCGGGCCGCTGCCGCCCGCCGTCTCGTTCGGCGAGGCCGCCGCCATCGTCGTCACCGGCGCGAACGGGCGGTCCGGCCGCCGCCGGAAGATCGCGCGCAGCGCGAGCTCGCCCTGCGGCGTGCGCGCCACCTCGGCCCACGGCGTGTTCACGCGCAGCCGGTCGATGGCCAGGCGCGTCGGCCACGCCAGGTCGATGCCGGTGGCGTCCACGCGCTTGACGGTGATCAGCGGCGTGCTGCCGTCGAGGAAGGCGAGGTCGCCGGCGCCGAGGGCGCCGTGCAGCTCGAGGCTGAACGGCTGCAGTGCGACGGCGACGCTCACGTCGGCGTCGGCGGCGCCGCGCACCTGGCCGATGATCGGCAGCCACGGCTGCGCGGCGGCAAGATCGAACCCCGTCACCTTGACGGCGAGCTCGGCGCGCCGGGTCCCGGCGTCCACCGTGCCGCGCGCGCGCAGGCGGCCGCCGCCGATCTCGCTCAGCAGCCACACGTGCGCGGGACCGCGCGAAGGCCAGGTCACGTCGTCGGCCTGCACGTCGAGACGGGCGACGTCCACCGTGGGCCGCACGCCGTCGCTCCAGGCCAGGCGGCTACCGCTCACGTGGCCCCTGGCGTCCAGGCTGAGCGGGTTCAGCGCGACGACCACGCTGAGGTCGGCCTCGGCGGCGCCGCGCACGCGGCCGGCCGCGGGCGGCAGCCACGGCTGCAGCGTTGCCAGGTCGATGGCCCGTGCCGCGATCGTCAGCTCGCTGCGGCGCGTGGCGTCCACCGTGCCGCGCACGCCGAGGTCGCCGCCGGCGACGCCGGTGGTCAGTCGCACGCGCGCGGGGCCGCGCGAGGGCCAGGTGAAGTCCTCCGCGGTCAGCTCGACGGCCGTCGCCTCGAGCCGCCCGCCTCGTGGGACATCGCTGACGCTGACGCGGCCGTGGACGACGCCGAGCCGGCTGACGACGACGTCCACGGCGGGCGTGTGGGCGGCGGCGGCGCCGGCGCCGGCCGGCGTCGCGGGGGCGCCGTCGCGGCGGCGGCCGAGGCTGGCGAGGTTCAGCGTGCCGTCGGCGGCGCGCTCGACGACGACCGAGGGCTCGCTCAGCACCAGGTCCTTGACGGTGACGCTCGAGGGATAGGTATAGGTGAGGCCACGGGCGGCGACGCGCCGGGCGGCGAGCGGCGGGCGGCCGCCGTCGCTGAGCGCGACCTTGTCGAGCACGGCGTCGCCGCTGACCGTCGCCCGCAGCGCGGGATCGAGGCGGACCGCGATGCGGACGTCCACGGTGCCCACGCCGTCCACGTGGACGGCGAACGGCAGGTGCCGGGCGAAGAACGCCAGGTCCACCGAGCGCGCGCGCACGCGCACGTCGGCGCGGCGCGGGTTGATGCCGACGGTGCCCCCGATCTCGAGCTCGCCGACGCCGGGCAGCGTGCCGTAGACCTCGATCCGGGCCGGCGTGTTCATCGGCTGCTCGAGCCCGCTGACGGTGGCCGTCACGTCCTTGAAGGCCAGAGGCATCGGAGGCGAGGCGGTCGCGTCGAGCACGGTGACGTCGGCCTCGAGGCTGGCGTAGCGCAGCGCGAGCGCGCCGTTCCGCCAGCGCAGCTCGCGCACGAGGAACCTGAGCTCGGGCGAGGTCGCCTCGTCGCCGGCCACGTCGCGCCGCCCCATCGAGAGCGTCTCCACGATGCCCTCCGCGTTCAGCCGCAGGCCATCGCGATCGTCGTGGTCGATGGCCAGCCCCGCGCTCAGCAGGCCGCTCTCGACCTCGGTCGGCGCGCCGGGGGGCAGGTAGAGGTCGGCGAGCGTCAGGTCGAGGTCGCGGATGTTGACGTCGGCGTGCAGGTGGAGCGGCAGCAGCTGCAGGTCGCTCACGCGCACGGTGACCAGCGCGCCGGCGAGCGTGGTGGACGCCACGAGCGTGCCGCGCCGACCGCTGGTGGTCAGGTCGCGCGCCTCGAGCTCGAGCGACTCCGCCTGCCAGGTCAGCGGCGGCGTCAGCACGCGGTCCTCCACGGCGATGCGGCCGCCGCGGACGGCGAAGTGATCCACGTTGACGGCCAGGCCGTGGCTGGGCTCGCCCGGACGCTCGAGGAGGTCGGAGACGTTGAAGCGGCCGGGGCCGAGGCGGACGATGCGCACCTGCGGATTGGTGAGGACCGCCTCCTCGATCCAGACCTTCGCCTCCAGCAGCGAGCGGCGGTGGAAGCGGCCCTGCAGCGCGTCGAAGCCGGCCAGCAGGCCGCCGTCGCGGTCGTCGACGCGCAGGCCGCGCACGCTGAAGCGCCCGGTGCGCAGGCTCACGTCGAGCGCCTCGATGGTGACCGGCCGGTGCGTGAGGGCCTGCAGCCGCCAGACGGCGATCTGGCGCACGACGTGCGGTAGCAGGATGAGCGCCGTCGTCGCCGCGACGAGCACGAGCGCGACGGCGACGAGGACGCTGCCCAGCAGCCACCGGCGCAGGCGGGGGCTCACGGCCTCAAGGATGCGGTATCCTGCCCGCCATGACCAGCCCATCCATCGACCTCGACACGCTGCGCCGCGGCGCCCGGCTCGCCGGCTTCGAGTGGACCGACGCGGAGCTGGAGGAGATCCGTTCCCAGGTGGAGGGCGCGCTCCGGCTGCTGCGCGCGCTGGAGGCGATCCCGCTGCGCGAGGGCCTCGAGCCGACCACGTACTACCGGAGCCTGTGACCGTGGCCGCCGATCTCGTCTGGACATCCATGACCGAGCTGGCCCGACTGATCGCCACCAAGGCGGTCTCACCGGTGGAGGTGGTGCGCGCGCACCTGGACCGCATCACCACCCACGACGGCAGCCTCAAGGCGTACATCACGGTGTGCGGCGACCGCGCCCTCGACGCCGCGCGGGCGGCCGAGGCGGCGCTGACGGCCGGCGGCGCGCTGCCGCCGCTGCACGGCGTGCCGTACGCGCTCAAGGACCTCTACGACACCGCCGGCCTCAAGACCACGGGCGGCTCGCGCATCTTCGCCGAGCGCGTGCCCGCGACCGACGCCACCGTCGTCACGCGCCTGGCCCAGGCCGGTGTCATCCTGCTCGGCAAGCTCAACATGGTGGAGTTCGCCTACGGCCCCGAAGGCCTGAACATCCATTACGGCCACGCGCGCAATCCCTGGGGCGGCGACACGCACCGCCTGACCGGCGGCTCGTCCTCCGGCGCGGGCGCGGCG
>DASSLH010000663.1:0-2654 GCA_035689625.1 Candidatus Methylomirabilota bacterium
CGTTCTGGCGCAGGTACTTGGGCGAGAGGTTCTTGAGCACCGGCAGCGCCGAGGGCAGCTCGTCGGGGGCCAGGTAGGGCAGCCCGTGCTGCACGGCCACCGCGCGCAGCACATCCTCGGCCGTGACGGCACCGAGCGCAACGAGGGCCTCGCCCAGCAGCTCGCCCGTCGCCTGCGTGCGCACCAGGGCACGCTCGACGACGTCGGGTGTGGTGTGGCCCTCCTGCACGAGGATCTCGCCCAGAAGGCGGCGGGAGCCGGAGATGACCATGCTATGCTCCGCAACATGTTAGCATACTTGGCTTTCGCCGCCCTCGCCGCCGTGGCCGACGTGGCGGGAGCCGCCCTGGTCATCACCGCCCACAAGCGCGGCGCGGCCCCCCTGCGCTACTTCGTGGCGGGGGGCGCCGGGTTCATGCTGGCCGCCGCGTTCGTCCGGATGCTGCCGGAGGCCACCGAGGTCCCCCACGCCTTCCTGTTCGTGCTCCTCGGCTACTTCGGCGTGCACCTGTTCGAGCACACGTTCGCCCCCCACTTCCACTTCGGCGAGGAGACGCACCCCGAGGCCCTGCTGCGGCCGGCGGCCGGCTGGCTGGCGGTGATGGGCCTGGGCATGCACACGCTGTTCGACGGCGTCGCCATCGCGGCCGGCTTCATGGTCAGCTCGACGCTCGGCGGGCTGCTGTTCCTGGCTGTGATGATCCACAAGGTGCCCGAGGGCTTCACGATCGCCTCGATCATGCTGGCCGGCGGGCACTCGACGGCGAAGGCGCTCGGTGCCGGCGCCGCGCTGGGCGTCATCACGGTCGCCGGCGCGCTGCTCACCGGGGCCATCGCCCACGGCCACGTCGGCTACGCGCTGGCGCTCTCGGCCGGCGTGACGATCTACGTGGCGGCCTCCGACCTGATTCCCGAGGTCAACCGCGAGGGGGGGCCGGCGCTGGCGTGGACGGTCTTCGGCGGCCTCGGCTTCTTCACCCTCGCCGACTGGCTGCTCGCCGGCGTCAGCGCGCACTGATCAACATGGGGGCCCCGAGATGGCCCCCAACCCCCCACACGTTCGGGACGCGCCGGCACAGCCGTCGCGCCCCTCTGGAGTGGTTAACGTCGTGGTCTGGCGCCCCAGTGCTATTCTGGGCGCGAACATGCGCGCCGCGCTGGTCCTGCACGGCCCCAACCTCAACCTGCTCGGCACCCGCGAGCCCGCCGTCTACGGCCGCGTGTCGCTCGGGGAGGTGGACCGGCTCGTGCGCGAGCACGGGCGCCGGCGGGGCGTGCGGGTGGAGTGCCGGCAGTCCAACCTGGAGGGCGAGCTGATCACCTGGCTGCAGCGCGCGGCCGGTGACGGCTTCGGCGGCGTCGTCTTCAACCCGGGCGCCTTCACGCACTACTCGATCGCGCTGCGCGACGCCGTCGCGGCCATCACCGTGCCGGTCGTCGAGGTCCACCTCTCCAACATCCACGGCCGCGAGGAGTTCCGCCGCCACTCCGTCATCGCCGCGGTGGCCCGCGGCCAGATCGCCGGCTTCGGCCCTCTCAGCTACCTGCTCGCCCTCGACGCGCTCCTGGCGCTCGCCGAGGGCCGCGGCCCCCGGCGCGTGAATCAGCGCCGTCGTCGCGGCGTCTAACGGGCGACGGGCGCCGTCGCGGAGCCGACGTTCGTGGACAGCGACGACGCCGCGCTCATCGAGCGATGTCGCGCCGGCGACCTGTCGGCATTCGAGCCGCTGGTCGAGAAGTACCGCCAGCGCGTGTGGCGGGTCGCCTACAACATCCTGCGCGACCGCGAGGAGGCGTGGGACGTGGCCCAGGAGGCGTTCATCCGCGCGTACCAGGCGCTGCCCGCCTTCCGCGGCCAGTCGGCCTTCTACACCTGGCTCTACCGCATCGTCATGAACGTCGCCGCCGACCGCGGGCGCTCCCGCGGCGCCCAGGCGCGGGCCTTCGGCAGCGAGCGCGTGCCGGAGGAGGACTGGGAGCGCGTGCTGCCCGACCCGGCGGGCGGCGAGGATGCGCCGGACACGGCGGCCGCGCGCACCGAGAACCGCGGCAAGATCATGCGCGCGCTCGACACGCTGTCCGCCGACCATCGCACCATCATCGTGCTGAGCGACCTCGAGGGGCTGTCCTACCGCGAGATCGCGGAAACGCTCGACATTCCCATGGGGACGGTCATGTCGCGTCTGCACAACGCCCGCAAACGACTTCGCGACGCGCTGGGCCCGCTGCTGCTGCTGGTGCTGGCGCTCGGCATGCTGTTCGCGCTGCTGGTGGTGCCGCTCGGCGCCCAGGCGCCGGCCGGCGTCGTGCGCTTCGGCTCGCGCGTGCTGCTCGGCACCGACGGCGCGCTGCCGGCCGGTCTGCCGCCCATCGGCGGCGAGGGCGACGAGCGGCTGGTCGCGTTCCTGCCGAAGCTGCGCCAGCTGTTCCACTACAAGGAGTACGGCTCGCTGGCGCGCTACCGCGCCGAGGTGCCGGTGGGCACCGTGCAGAGGTGGCCCATCCCCGGCGACCGCACGCTGGAGCTGCTGCCGGAGTCCGTCTCGGGCGACACCGTCCGCATGCGCCTGACGCTGAGCCGCGGCAGCGTGAAGGAGATCGTCACGAACATCCAGGCCGCGCGCGGCAATCCCGCGGTCATCGGCGGGCCGCGG
>DASSLH010000664.1:0-2885 GCA_035689625.1 Candidatus Methylomirabilota bacterium
TCGCCGGGAAAGAGCCAGACGAAGCCGTAGCGGGTGCGCACCGGGTAGCTGCGCACGCCGGCCGCCGGCATCGGATGGCCGAAGCGGTCGTGCGGCACCTGCGTGAGCCGGCCGCCGCCGTCGTAGGCCCAGCCGTGGTACGCGCAGGCCAGCCCGCAGTCCTCGACGCTGCCGACCGAGAGCGGCAGCTGGCGGTGCGCGCACCGGTCCTCCAGCGCGTGGACGCGACCGTCGTCGCCGCGCCAGAGCACGATGGCGTCGCCCCAGAAGCAGGTCGCCCGCACCGCGCGCGGCGGCAGCGCGCGCTCGTACTCGACGGCGTACCAGTGATCGGGGTCGAGGCCGGCCGCCCGGACCTTCTGGCGTGCGGTGGCGGCCTCCGCGAACGCGGGCGGGCTCATGCCGGCGTCCCCGCCAGCACCGGCGCCGCCGGCGTGGCGGCCCGGCGGCGGCGATAGCGCACGAGGCAGGGCGCCCGCGGGCCGACGACGAACGTGGAGTAGTCGGGCTGGTGGCCCCGGCGCACGGGCTCGAGCTCGAAGCGCTGCAGCAGCACCGACCAGATCACCTTGATCTGCTGCAGCGCGAACGTGGTGCCGATGCAGCGATGGTGGCCGCCGCCGAAACCGATCAGCGCATGCTTCTGGCGCCGGTCCTCCTGCCGCTCGGGACCGAAGCGATCGGGGTCGTAGCGGTCGGGGTCGGCGAACACCCCGGCGATCCGGTGACCGGCGGCCGGCGACACCATCGCCATGTCGCCGGCCGGCACGACGTGGTCGCCGACGGGGAGGTCGCGCACGACCCGCCGCATCAGCATGATCAACGGCGGGTGCATCCGCTCCGCCTCCTTGATGCAGCGCTCCAGGACGACGAGGCGGCGCAGCGTCTCCAGGCTCATCGCACGGCCGCCGCCAAAGACCTCGCGCTGCTCGGCCAGCACCGCCGGCAGGTGCTCGGGATGCTCGAGCAGCAGCAGGCCCGTCCACGCGGCCATGACGGCGCTCGTGTGCTGGCCGGCGAAGATGATCCCCAGCAGCAGGCCGACGATCTCGTCCTCGGTCAGCCCGCGGCCGTCGGCGTAGCGGGCCCCCAGCAGCGTCTGCAGGAAGTCCTCGCCCTCGACGCCGCGCGTCCGGCGCTCCGCGATGACAGCGCCGATGAGCGTGGCGATGCCGCGCCGCGCGCGGTCCCGTCGCCGGAACGCCGGCAACGGCAGGTGCGGATTGAAGAACGCCACCAGGTTGATGCCGCCCTCGAGGTCGTGGTAGAGGCGCGCGAACTCCCGCGACACGCGCCGGCGCAGCTCCTCGCCGATCAGGCAGCGGGTGGCGATGAAGACGGTCAGCTCGTTCATCGCCACCGCGAGGTCCACCTCGCCGGCGTCGCCCCAGGCGTCGGTGTAGGTCTCGGCCTCCTCCTGCATCACGCGCGCGTAGGCGCGCAGCCGCTCGTCACGCAGCGCCGGGAACAGCATGCCCATCTGCTCGTCCAGCACCGCCGGCGGCACGTCGTAGACGACGCCGGGGCCGAAGACCGGCACGGTGAACTGGTAGACCTCGCGCGCGCTGAGCTGCTCGTCGGGCGCGTTGAAGAACGCGCCCTGCGCGTGCGGGCCCAGTAGCGCGGCCACGCGCGTGCCGGGCAAACGGAACGCGAAGACCTCGCCGAGGCGCGCGTAGCCGCCGCGCAGCAGGCCGACGGGATCGCGGCGCAGCGCCAATGCATGGCCCAGCAGCGGCAGGCCGCCCGGCAGCATCGGCGGCCGCCGGCCCCGACTCACGCGCGCTCCAGCAGGCCGCGCCGGCCGAAGTCCTCGTGCGCCTCGCGCACGGCGGCCTCGATCGACGTCGGCTGGTAGCCGAGCTCGGTGCGCGCCCTGGTGATGTCGGCGCGCCGGTGCATCCTCAAGATCCGCACGGCGCCCGGCGTGAAGCGCGGCTCGACGTCGGGCGCGACGTGGCGCAGCGCGACGTCCACGGCGCCGGCCAGCGCCGCCATCGCGGCGCCCGGCAGCCGCAGGCGGGGACGCCGGCGGCCGGTGACGCGCTCGTAGATCGTCATCAGCTCGTCCACCGTCTTGAACTCCGTCGAGAAGATGTACTTCTGACCGCTCCGGCCCTTGTCCATGGCCAGCCGGTGGCCCTCGACGATATCGCGGGTGGCGACGAACTCGAAGCCGCCCGGCACGTAGGCGCGCAGCCGGCCAGTGGCGAAGTCCAGCAGCAGCCGGCCCATGCGGGAAGGCTTGTAGTCGTGCGGGCCGAGGATCGCGCAGGAGGTCGCGATCACGACGTCGAGGCCGTCCACCGCCGCCTTGAGGCACTCGTGCTCGACGGCGACCTTGCTGCGCTGGTAGGGCAGCATGGGCGCGAACGGATCGACCGGCACCGTCTCGTCGCTGGGCCGCGTCGGGTCGTGACCCACCGCGCTGAACGAGCCGGTGACGACGACGCGGTCGATCCCCTCGTCGAGGGCGGCGCGCAGCAGATGGCGCGTGCCCAGCACGTTGCTGGCGTAGATCTCGCGCTGCTGGCGTTCGGCGCTGGAGACCTTGGCCGCGCAGTGGTAGACGCGCCGGCAGCCGCGCACGGCAGCGCGCGTGGCGACGGGATCGCGCAGGTCGCCCCAGACGATCTCGACGTCCAGCCCGGCCAGCGCCTCGCCGGAGCCGCCGCGGCGCTCGAGCGCCCGCACCGCCTGCCCCTCGTCGAGCAGCCGTCGAACCAGGTTCGCGCCGAGGTGCCCGCTGCCGCCGGTCACCAGGACAGGCATGGACCCCCAGAATGCACGGGGGGTCCCCCGAGTTCAACCGCGTCTGGCCCGCTGCCCGCGCCGCGCGTGCCGTATGATCCGTTCGTATGGTGAGGCGGTGGCTGCCGGCGGTC
>DASSLH010000665.1:0-6029 GCA_035689625.1 Candidatus Methylomirabilota bacterium
TCGTTGCCCGCGCCTCGCCGCCGGCGATGGCCGGCAGCCAGCGCTTCTTCTGCTCGGCGCTGCCGTGCGCGGCGACGGCGTGGCCGACCAGCATCGTCGGCCACAGCGGCCCCGGGTAGGCGGCCCGGCCCAGCTCCTCCAGCAGCAGCGCGGTCTCGACCATGCCGAGCCCGCTGCCGCCGTGCGCCTCCGGCAGCGCGAGCCCGAGCCAGCCGAGGCGGGCCATCTCCTTCCAGAGGGTGGCGCTCTCGCCGCGCGGGTCGTCCCACGCCAGGCGCACCGCGGCCGGCTTACAGTGCTCGTCGAGGAACGCGCGCGCCGAGTTCTTCAGCAGCGTCTGGTCGGGCGTGAACGAGAAGTCCATGGCCTCAGGCCTTCAGGCGGTCGGCGCGGACTTCCTTGGGCAGCCCGAGCACGCGCTCGCCGATGATGTTCTTCTGGATCTCCGACGACCCGGAATAGATGGTGCCGGCCCGCGACCACAAGAACGCGGTGGCCCACGTCCCGGCCTCGCCCGACGACGTGTCGATCTCCTCGAACTCCTCGCGGGCGGTCATCATCTGGCCCCAGGGGCCGAGGATCTCCAGCGCCGTCTCGTAGTAGCGCTTCTCGAACTCGGTGTAGGACAGCTTGGTGATGGACGACTCGGGGCCGGGGCGCTCGCCCTTGTTCAGCGCCGACAGCACGCGCAGCCCGGCGTAGCGCTGCACCTCGAGCTCGGCGTAGATCCTGCCCATCTTGGCCCGCACGACCGGGTCCTCGATCAGTGGCCGGCCGCCGCGCGTGAGCTGCTTCGTGGCCCGCACGAGCTGGTGGAAGGCGATCGCGTAGCGCGTGACGCGCCCCAGCGAGTTGCCGCCGCGCTCGTAGCCCAGCGTGGTCTGGGCGATCGCCCAGCCCTCGCTCAGCTTGCCGATGAGGTCCTGCGTCTCGGCCCGGGCGTTCGTCATGAAGACCTCGGAGAAGAGCGAGTGGCCGCTGATCTGCTTGAGCGGCCGCACCTCGACGCCCGGCTGGCGCATGTTCAGCAGGAAGCAGGAGATGCCCTTGTGCTTGGCGGCCTTGGGATCGGTGCGCGCCAGCAGGATGCCCCAGTCGGCGATCGGGCCGCTCGACGTCCAGATCTTCTGACCGTTGACGACAAAATGGTCGCCGGCGTCCTCCGCGCGCGTCTTGAGCCCGGCCAGGTCGGAGCCGGCGTTCGGCTCCGAGTACAGCTGGCACCAGATCTCCTCGGCCGTGAGCATCCTCTTCAGGTAGCGCTGCTTCTGCCACTCGGTGCCGTGCACGATGATCGTGGGCCCGATGAAGCCGATGCCGAGGCCGTTGATGGACGGCGGCGCGCCGGTGCGCGCCATCTCGTCCTGGGCGATCGCCTGCTGCATGGCGGTCGCGCCCCAGCCGCCGTACTCCTTCGGCCACAGCATGCCGACGTAGCCGGCCTCGTAGAGCTTGCGATGCCAGGCCTTGCGCTCGGCGAGCGTCTTGAGCTCGTCCGTGGGGACGTTGGCCTCGAGCCAGCGGCGGGTCTTGTCGCGGAACGCGCGGTCCTCGGCGGAATAGTTCAGGTCCATCGAGCGCCCTCCAGTTCAGCAGCCACGAGGGTCCGGTTGTAGCACGCCAGCGCTAGCGCAGCAATCGAGGGGCGTCACGGCTGCGCCGGGACGCCCCGAGCGTTGGGGGTCTTAGGGGGCCATTCGGGGCCCCCTAACTGATCGATCCCATCTCGGGGCCCCCTAACTGGTAGATCGCGGTGTGGAGGATGTGCGCCACCGGGCGGGGGCGGTCGCCAGCGACGACGACGAGATCGAGCTCGACGAACTCGCGCCCCTTCTTGTCGAACAGCGAGCGCACGCGCCCGCGCGTGGCCAGCCTCTCGCCGATGCGGGCGCCGCCCAGGTGGCGCACGACGCTGCCGGCGTGGATCCACGGCCCCAGCCGCACGTTCAGGCTGAGCGCTTTGTTGGCCTGGTCGAGGAAGAACGCCGGATGCACCCAGCCGCCACGGCCGCGGTAGAGCGGCAGCGGATCGGACACGCGCTCGACCCACTCGGCCGCGCGCGCCTCGTCGTAGAGCGCGACCGGCGTGCCCAGCGTCTCCAGCGAGGCCAAATGGGCGCGGCTGGCGTCCAGGCGCTCGGTCGGCAGCGGCGCGGCCCGGTAGAGCGCGAGGTTCACCGGCGTCGGCGACCCCGACGGCAGCGTGCTCTCCAGCGTCGCGGCCTCGGGGTTGGCGGCCGTGCCGCCGGCGACGGTGGCGGCCAGTCCGCGGGCGTCGCGGGTCGTGACGGCGCCGCTCACCTCCAGCGCGTCGCCGTCGAGCACCGGCCTGGCGAAGCGCACGCTGGCGGTGCCGCGCTCGAGCCAGGCGGCGCCGAGGGCGGCGACCAGCGGCTCGGTCAGGTACGCGTACACGGTCACGCCGGGAACGAGGCCGCCGCCGAAGCCGTAGCGCCGCGCGACGGTGTCGTCGTGGATCTTGTTCTCGCTCTGGGTCGAGGTGTTGCGCGCCCTCACGCGCCAGACGGGCAGAGATTCGACACTCATGCGGCGAGTCTAATATAATCGCCGCGGCATGAAGCACGTCATCCTGGCCGTGGTCCTGCTCGCCGTGCTCGGCGGCGTCGCGCTGCTCGTCGTCGGCCTGTGGGCGGTGAGCGTCAACAACAGCCTCGTGCGCGCCGACCAGGAAGTGAACGAGAAGTGGGCGCAGGTCCAGAACGTCTACCAGCGGCGCGCCGACCTCATTCCCAACCTCGTGGAGACCGTGAAGGGCTTCGCCGCCCAGGAGCGCGGCGTGCTGACGGACGTCACCAACGCCCGCGCGCGCGCGACCGGCGTGCAGCTCACGCCGGAGGCCCTCAGCGACCCGCAGGCCATGCAGCGCTTCCAGGCCGTCCAGGGCCAGCTCACCGGCGCGCTGAGCCGCCTGATGGTGACGGTGGAGCGCTACCCCGAGCTGAAGAGCAACCAGAACTTCCTGTCGCTGCAGAGCCAGCTCGAGGGCACCGAGAATCGCATCACCGTCGAGCGGCGCCGCTACAACGAGGCGGTGAAGGACTACAACACGCGGGTGTCGCTGTTCCCGGGCCGGCTGGTCGCGAGCTTCGTCGGCTACAAGCCCAAGGCGTACTTCGAGGCGGAGGCCGGCGCCGCCACCGCCCCGAAGGTGAAGTTCTAGCCTGCTCCCGGCACTCCTCCTCGCCTTCGCCCTCGTCATCCCGCCGGTCCCGACCCAGCGGGTCAACGACTACGCGGGGCTGCTGGCGCCCGACGCCCGCCAGCGCCTGGAGCGCACGCTCGCCGAGCGCGAGGCGGCCACCGGCGCCCAGATGGTCGTCGCCATCTTTCCCTCGCTGGAGGGCGAGAGCCTCGAGGACTTCGGCATCCACCTGGCCGAGCGCTGGCGGGTCGGCCAGAAGAGCCTCGACAACGGCGTCATCCTCCTCGTCTTCGTCCGCGAGCGGCGGGTGCGGATGGAGGTGGGGTACGGGCTGGAGCCGGTCATCACCGACGCGGTCGCCGCCCAGATCATCCGCGAGACGATCGCGCCGCGCTTCCGCGAGCAGCGCTACGCCGCCGGGCTGGAGGCCGCCGTCCAGGCGGTGTTCGCCCGCGTCGACACGAAAGGCGCCCCGCCCGGCCGGCGCGGCGCCGCCCGCGGCATGTCGCCGTGGACGCTGGCCGTGCTCGGCGTCTTCGGCGTCGTCGTGCTCGTCATGCTCTTCGACGCGATGACCGGCGGGCGCGGGCGGCGCAACGGCTACGTGGCCGGCGGCCGCCGTGGCTGGGACGCGCCGACGGTGCTCGTGCCGCCGATCTGGCGCAGCGGGGGCGGCGGCGGCCGGGGCGGCGACGACAGCGGCGGCTTCTCGGCCGGCGGCGGCGGCTTCGGTGGCGGCGGCGCCTCCGGAGACTGGTGATGCCGCGACACCCGCGCTGGACGGGCCAGGTCTTCTCGCACGACGATCTCGAGGCGATCGCCGCCGCCGTGCACGCCGCCGAGCGCGAGACCTCCGGCGAGATCCGCGTGCACCTCGAGCGCCGCATGCCCCGGCGCGGCGCCGCCGCCGGCGACGCGCTGGCGCGCGCCACCCACGTGTTCCACCGCCTGCGGATGCACGCGACCGAGCACCGCAACGCCGTGCTCATCTACCTGGCGCTGCAGGACCACAAGCTGGCCATCGTCGGCGACGAGGGCGTGCACGCGCGCGTGGGGGACGAGTACTGGCACCGCATCCGCGACGCCATGGTGGAGCGCCTGCGGGCTGGCGCCGCCCGCGACGCGATCGTGCACGCGGTGACCGACGTCGGCCTGGTGCTGCGGAAGTTCTTTCCGCCCCTGCCCGGCCAGCCGCGGCGGCTCGACGACGACGTGAGCCTCGGCTGAGCCGGGTGTAGCCTGAAGTCGGGAGGTCTGTCATGCGGTACCGCATCGCCCTCGCCGTGCTGATCGCCCTGCCGCTGCTGCCCGGCCTCGCGCCCGCCCAGAGCGCCAGCCCCAGCCAGGAGACGCAGCTGCAGCTCGAGATGAAGCGCAAGCGCCTCGTCGTGCGGCCCGAGACGCGCACCGACCTCGCCGTCCGCGACGCCGAACAGGCCGCCGAGCCGGCCGCCGCCGCCGCCATCGCCCGCGACGCCAGCGCGCCGTCGCGCCGCCAGCTCGACTACGACGTCACCAGCGCCATCCAGGCCCGGAGTCTTCGCGGCGCCCGTCGCTAGCCCCGGAAGGGGGGCTCGCCCCCTTCCGGCACTTTTCCGTCCGGGTCTTGTATAGTCGCCCCATGCATCGCGACGAGATCCCCACGCCCGCGCTGCTCCTCGATCTCGACCGGTTCGACCGCAACCTCGCCCGCATGGCCGCGCACGCGGCGAAGACGGGCAAGGCGCTGCGCCCGCACGCCAAGACGCATCGCTGTCCGGAGATCGCGCGGCGCCAGGTCGCGGCCGGCGCGCTCGGCGTCGCCTGCGCCAAGCTCGGGGAGGCGGAGGTCATGGCCCGCGCCGGCGTGCGCGGCCTGCTGATCACCACCGAGGTCGTGGCGCCGGCCGGCCTGAGGCGGCTCACGCGGCTGGCCGGCGAGGCGCCCGACACGATGCTCGTCGTGGACCATCCCGACAACGTGCGCGCCCTCGGCGCCGCCGCGGCCGCCGACGGCGTCACGCTCGAGGTCCTCGTGGACGTGCACGTCGGCGCCCGCCGCACCGGTGTCGAGCCGGGCGAGCCGGCGCTGGCGCTCGGCCGCCTGGTGGCCGAGCAGCGCGGCCTGCGCCTGCGCGGCCTGCAGGGCTACGCCGGCCAGTGCGCGCACGTCATGGGCTGGGCGGCGCGCCGCGAGGCCTCGCACAAGGCGATGGCGCCGCTGATGGACACGCGCGCGCGCTTCGAGCAGGCGGGACTGCCGGTCGAGATCGTCGCCGGCGCCTCCACCGGCACCTACGACATCGACAGCGAGCTGGCCGGCCTCACCGAGCTGCAGGCCGGCTCCTACTGCGTGATGGACCTCGACTATCGGCGCATCGGCGGCCGGGGCGGCGCCTCGCTCACCGACTTCGAGATGGCGCTGACGGTCGTCGCCACCGTCGTGAGCGTCGCCGCCGATCGCGCGATGGTGGACGCCGGGCTCAAGGCGTTCTCCACCGACAAGCCGTTTCCGCCGGAGGCCGTCGAGCGGCCGGGGATCGAGTACGGCTTCGCGGGTGACGAGCACGGCCGGCTGACGATCACCGACGCGGCCCGCCCGCCGCGCCTGGGCGAGCGCATCGAGTTCTTCCCGCCGCACTGCGATCCGACGTTCAACCTCTACGACCGCGTGTGGGTCGTGCGCGGCACCGCGGTCGACGCCGTCTGGGAGATCGCCGCGCGCGGGCGCTCCGATTGACGCGGAATCTCGCCGCGCCGCGTCGCCATCCCAAGGGGCGGGAGGAAGAGACCATGGTTGCGGGGATGGTGGCCGCGGGACTGCTCGCCAGCCTGGTGGTGGGACCGCTCGCGTGGCGGATCCGGCAGGACCGCCGCGCCGAGCGCG
>DASSLH010000666.1:0-2689 GCA_035689625.1 Candidatus Methylomirabilota bacterium
CCGGGCGAGTTGATCTTGACCGTCTTGCCGTCCTTGTCGACCTCCATGCCGCCGAACGACCACAGCACCGGCCCCGCCGTCGAGATCGAGTCGTAGTTCTGGCTGATGGGGATGCCGACCGGGTGGCCGAGCTTCTTGAGCTCCTTGCCGACCGTGTAGAGGTCCTCCCAGGTGTCCGGGACCTTGAGATTGTGCTGCTTGAACAGATCTTCTCGGTAGGTGGCGACGAACATCCCATGATATTGGGGGACGGCACGCCAGACGCCGTGCACGTGGGCGCCCTCATAGGCGGAGGCGATCGCCTTGCCGTACTTCTTCTCGAGCTCGGCGACGACGTCGGAGACGTCCACCAGCTGCGGCTCGTACAGCCACGGGAAGTGCATGCGCATCTCGACCATGTCGTGCCCGGCCTGCGTCTGCACCTCGGAGGCGTACTTGGCCTGCTGCGGCCCCATGTGCGAGATGTGATCGATCTTGAGCTTGATCCCGGTGTCCTTGGTGAAGCGCTGGCCGATCTCGGCCAGCTTCTTGTCGGACGCCGGCGCGAAGTTGTTCCACGCCAGGTACGAGATCTCGCGGACCTGCCCGACGGCCGGGGGCGTCTTGGCGGCGAGAATGCCCGCCACGCCGGTGGCGGTGGTGGCGAGGAATTGCCGACGGCTCACATGTCGCATGCGCACCTCCCTGGGGTGGCCGGACTGTAGCCGATCAGGCCTTGGGCGTCCAGCCCTTGTAGCGCTCGCGCAGGACCTTCTTGTCGAACTTGCCGACGCCGGTCTTGGGCACCGCGTCGATGAAGACGACCTCGTCGGGCAGCATCCACTTGGCCACCTGGGGCCGCAGGAACTCCAGGATGTCGCGCTCGGTGAGCTTGCCGACGGCGGCGGGCCTGGGGACGACGCAGGCCAGCGGGCGCTCGATCCAGCGGGGATGCGGCACCGCGATGACGGCGGCCTCCAGCACGTCCGGGTGGCCCATGATGAGGTTCTCCAGCGCCACGCTCGACATGAACTCGCCGCCCGACTTGATCACGTCCTTCGTGCGGTCGGTGATCTCGATGTAGCCCTCGGGATCGATCGTCGCGATGTCGCCGGTCTTGAACCAGCCGTCGTCCGTGAAGCGGTCGGCGCTCTCGGGATTGTCGTAGTAGGCCTTCACGATCCAGGGGCCGCGCACCTGGATCTCGCCCATCGTCGCGCCGTCCCAGGGCGCCTCGCGGCCCTGCTCGTCGGCGATGCGCAGGTCCACGCCGGCCGCCACGTACCCCTGCTTGGCGCGGACGGCGAACTGCTCGCTCTCGGGCAGGTCGAGCATGGTGGACTTCAGCCGCGAGATCGTTCCCAGCGGCGTCATCTCGGTCATGCCCCAGGCGTGCAGCATGGAGACGCCGAACTTCTTCTCGTAGGTCTCGATGAGCGAGCGCGGCGCCGCCGAGCCGCCGATCGGGATGCAGCGGATGGAGGAGATGTCGAAGCCCTCCTTGTCCACCAGCTCCTTGATCGCGATCCACACCGTGGGCACCGCGCCGACGAACGTCACGCGCTCGGACTGCACCAGCTCGGCGATCTCGCGCGGCGTCGGGTTGGGGCCACCGAAGATCTGGGTGGCGCCGAGCATCACGCCGGCGAACGGCACGCACCAGGCGTTGGCGTGGAACATCGGCACGATGTGCAGGATCACGTCGCGCTCGGACAGCGCCATCGTGTCGGCCATGGACTCGGCCAGGCAGTGCAGGTAGATGGCGCGGTGCGTGTAGACGACGCCCTTGGGGTGGCCGGTGGTGCCGGAGGTGTAGCACATCGCGGCGGCGTCGCGCTCGTCCAGCTGCGGCCACGCCGGCAGCGGCGTCGCCGCCGCCAGCAGCGCCTCGTACTCGAGGCTACCGGCCGGCACCGGGGCGTCCGGCGTGTCCTTCATCACGATGACCTGACGGATCTTCGGGCAATCCTTGCGGATGGCCTCCAGCACCGGCCACGTGCTGGCGTCGCAGACGACGACCGAGTCGCCGGCGTGGTTGACGATGTAGGCGAGGTCGCGCGGCGCCAGCCGGAAGTTCAGCGTGTGCAGCACGGCGCCCATGAGCGGCACGGCCCAGTACAGCTCGAGATGGCGGTGGCTGTTCCAGGCCAGCGTCGCCACCCGATCGCCCTTGCCCACGCCCAGCGCGGCGAGCGCGCCGGCCAGCCGCTGCGTGCGCCCGGCGAAGTCGGCGTAGGTGTAGCGGAACAGTGGCCGCCCCGGCACCCGCGTCGCCAGGGTCTTGTTCGCCCACAGCCGGCGGCTGCGCTCGAAGAACTGCGTGAGCGTGAGCGGGTAGTCCATCATGAGACCGTTCAGTGGAGCCGTCATCGTCGCCTCCCGGGCCATCTCGCCGCCTGATCAGCCTACGCTCGCGGTCGCGCCGCCGTCCACACGCGGCGCGTCGCAGGCCGTTTGTAACATATGCCACCGCGAATAGCGCCGCGCGGCCGGCCGTCCCAACGGGTGACAGGAGGAACGACGCCATGCAGCACAACCCGTGGAAACTGGCGACGATCGCACTGGCGCTCGTGGGCACGACGGCGCTCGGAACCGGCCTGACGACGGCGTGGGTGATGCGCCCGGCCGCGTCCGCCGCCGCCCAGGACGCGACGACTCCGCTGCCGCCGGCCACGGTGGCGCACATGACTCCGGCGCCCGCCTACGCGGC
>DASSLH010000667.1:0-5471 GCA_035689625.1 Candidatus Methylomirabilota bacterium
GGTCGAAGACGTTGCCGCCGCTGGTGATCGTGATCCCGTACTTGTCCACGCGCGTGTCCACCAGCTGCTTGTAGGGCCCGCCCTTGCCGGCCCACACGACGGCCACGTACTTGGGGCCGCTCCTGTCCTTGAGGCTTGCGATGATCTTCTGGATCGACGCCGTGAAGTCGGTGGCCTGCACCGGCGTGTACTCCTCGTGCACGATGTGGCCGCCGAGCTTCTCGACCGCCGCCTTGTAGGCGGCCACGCCGTCACGCCCGAACGCGTAGTCCTGGGCGATCGTCGCGATGCTCACGCCCGGCTTGGCGACCGCCAGCGCGTTGGAGATCGCGTCCTGGCTCGAGTTGCGCGCGGTGCGGAAGACGTAGCGGTTCCACTGCTCGCCGGTGATCGAGTCGGCCACGGCCGGCTCGACGACGAGGACCTTCTTGAACTCGGCGGCGACGGGCAGGATGGCCAGGGCGGCCGCGCTCGACGTGGTGCCGACCACCAGGTCCACCTTGTCGTCGGCGTAGAGCTTGGTCACCAGGCGCTTGGAGACGTCGGGCTTGAGCTGATCGTCCTCGACCAGCACCTCGAGCTTGCGGCCGTTGACGTCGAGCTTGCCGCCGGTCGCGTACTCCAGGCCGAGCTTGAAGCCGTTGACCTCCTGCTTGGCGTAGACCTCGAACGGCCCGGTCAGCCCCTGCACGAAGCCGATCTTGATCGGGCCCTGCGCGGGCGCCTGGCTTGCCAGAGCCAGCGCGGCGAGCAGGACGGCGACGAGCGACAGACGCGTGATCCTCATGGCTCTCTCCCCCTGTTCACAGGTGAATCGCGAAGTACAGCACGAAGGCGGCGGCCGCCAGGTAGAGCATCCAGTGCACCTCGCGGCCGCGGCCGTTCAGGACCTTGATGGCGACGTAGGTGACGAAGCCGCCGCCGATGCCGTTGGTGATGGACCACGTGAACGGCATCACCAGCATGGTGACGAACGCCGGGATCGCCTCCTCGTAGTCGTCCCAGGCGATCTCGCGCGCCACGCTCATCATGTAGAAGCCGACGATGATCAGCGCCGGCGCGGTGGCCTGGGCCGGGATGACGCTGGCCAGCGGCGACAGCCACATGGCGACCAGGAACAGCGCGCCCGCCACCACCGCCGGCAGGCCGGTGCGGCCGCCCTCGGTCACGCCGGCCGCGCTCTCGATGTAGGTCGTGTTGCTGCTGCTGTTGGCCAGCCCGCCGAGCACCGCGCCCAGCGAGTCCACCAGCAGGACGCGGTCGGCGCGCGGCAGCCGGCCCTGGCGGTCGAGAAAGCCGCCCTTGCCGCCCACGCCGATGATCGTGCCCATCGTGTCGAAGAAGTCGCTGAGCATGATCGAGAACGTCACCAGCACCGTGGTGACGAGCCCCAGCCGCGCGGCCACGCCGAAGTCCAGCCGGCCGAAGGTCGAGAAGTCCGGCCACTGCACGATCGCCGACGGCAGCTGGGCGGCGCCCGGCGTCGCGAAGCCCTTCCAGCCGGCCACGGCGCCGTTGAGCGCGATGGCGATGACGGTCGTCGCCACGATGCCGAGCAGCAGGGCGCCGCGCGTGCGGCGCGCCATGAGCCAGGCCGTCAGCACGAAGCCCACCAGGAACACCGCCATCGGCAGGCCGCGGAAGACGCCGAGGCCGACCGGCAGCGCGCCGGCGGCCGGCTTGACGACGAAGCCAGCGGTGAAGAAGCCGATGAACGCGATGAACAGCCCGATGCCCACGCTGATCGCGCGCTTGAGCCCGAGCGGAACGGCGTCGAGCATCGCTTGCCGGAAGCGCGTGAGCACGAGCAGCGTGATGACCACGCCCTCCAGGAACACGATCGTCATCGCCTGCGGCCAGGTCAGGCCGCGCCCGGCCACCAGCTCGAAGGCGACCACGGCGTTGAGGCCCATGCCCGGCGCCAGCGCGAACGGATAGTTCGTCCAGAGCCCCATCAGGATGGACATGACGCCGGCGGTGAGACAGGTCACCGTGAGCGTGGGCGCGAAGCCGAGCCCCTTGCCCTCCAGCCCGGGCACGCCGACGTAGCCGAGGATGATCGGGTTCACGAAGATGATGTAGGCCATGACCATGAAGGTCGTGAGCCCAGCCCGCACCTCGGTGGCGGCGTCGGTGTCGCGCGCCCTCAGCGCGAAGAGGCGCTCCATCCGCCGACCTCCTTGGCGCGCTCGCGCAGCAGGAACTTCTGGATCTTGCCGGTGGAGGTCTTGGGCAACGGGCCGAAGACGACGTGGCGCGGCACCTTGAAGTGGGCGAGGGTGTCGCGCAGGAAGCCGATGATCTCCTCGACGGTCGCCGTCGCGCCCGGCTTGAGCGTGACGAAGGCGCAGGGCGTCTCGCCCCACGTCACGTCGGGCCGCGCGACGACCGCGGCTTCCATGACGGCCGGGTGCCGGTAGAGCTGCTCCTCGACCTCCAGCGAGGAGATGTTCTCGCCGCCGGAGATGATGATGTCCTTCGAGCGGTCCTTGATCTCCACGTAGCCGTCGGGATGCCAGACGGCGAGGTCGCCGGTGTGGAACCAGCCGCCGCGGAACGCCGCGTCGGTCGCCGCCGGGTTCTTCAGGTAGCCCTTCATCACCGTGTTGCCGCGCAGCAGGATCTCGCCCATCGTGCGGCCGTCGCGCGGCACCGGGTGCTGCGTGCCGGGATCGGCGACGATGCCCTCCTCGAGCGTGACGTAGTTCACGCCCTGGCGCGCCATGCGGGTGGCCCGCTCGGCCAGCGGCAGCGGCGCCCAGTCCTCCTGCCAGGCGCAGAAGGTCGCCGGCCCGTACGTCTCGGTGAGGCCGTAGAGGTGGGTGACGCGAAAGCCCATCGCCTCCATCGCGCTGATCACCGTGGACGGCGGCGCCGCGCCGCCGGTGGCGATCTCCACCACGTGCTCGAAGCGCTCCTTCACCGCGTCGGGGGCGTGGATCAGCATCGTGAGGACGATCGGCGCGCCGCACATGTGCGTGACGCGATGCCGCCGGATGGCCGGGAAGATCAGCGCGGGGTCCACGCGCCGCAGGCAGACGTGGGTGCCGCCGACGGCGGTCACCGCCCACGTGTACGTCCACCCGCTGCAGTGGAACATCGGCAGCGTCCACAGGTAGACCGTGCGGGCCGACAGGCCGAACGTGAGCGCGTTGCCCAGCGCGTTGAGGTAGCCGCCGCGGTGGTGGTAGACGACACCCTTGGGATCGCCGGTCGTCCCCGACGTGTAGAGCAGGCAGATCGCCTGCCACTCGTCGGCCGGCGGCAGCCCCGGCCAGGCCGGATCGCCCTCGGCCAGCAGCGCCTCGTACTCCTTCTCACCCAGCCGCCGGCCGCCCTCGTAGAGCGGGTCGTCGATGTCGATGACCGTGATGGGGCGACCGAGCAGTCTCAGCGCCTCCTCGATCGTCGACGAGAACTCGCGGTCCGTGATCAGCAGCTTCGCTTCACCGTGATCGAGGATGAACGCGATGGAGCGCGCGTCCAGGCGGTAGTTGAGCGGGTTGAGGACGGCGCCGGCCAGCGGCACGCCGTAATGCGCCTCCAGCATGGCCGGCACGTTGGGCGCCATGATCGCCACCGTGTCGCCGCGGCCGATGCCACGCCGGTGCAGCGCCGAGGCCAGGCGATGGCAGCGCTCGGCCAGCTCGGCGTAGCTGAACGTGCGCTCGCCGTGGAGCACGGCCGCCTTGCCCGGATACACGCGCGCGGCCCAGGCCAGGAACGACAGCGGCGTGAGCGGCGTGTAGTTGGCGGGGCCGCGCCCGAGGTGGTCGTCGTAGGCGTCCACGGCGGGCCGCCTGCTCAGAGCGGACGCCGCAGCAGGCGTCCGAGCTCGCCGACGACGCCGCGGCGGAAGGTCAGCACGCAGACCACGAAGATCGCGCCCTGCACGATCGTGACCCAGGAGCCCAGCAGGGCGAGGTAGTTCTCCAGCCCGATGAGGATGAACGCGCCGACCACCGGGCCGAAGACCGTGCCGAGACCGCCCACCAGCGTCATCAGCACGACCTCGCCCGACATCGACCAGTGCACGTCGGTCAGCGAGGCGAGCTGGAAGACGAGCGACTTGGTGGCGCCGGCCAGTCCCGACAGCGCCGCCGACAGCACGAAGGCCAGCAGCTTGTACTGCTCGGCGCGGTAGCCGAGGGACACGGCGCGCGGCTCGTTCTCGCGGATGGCCTTCAGCACCTGCCCGAAGGGCGAGTGGATCACCCGGTAGATCAGCAGGAAGCCGGCCAGGAACACGCCGAGGACGACGAAGTACATCGTGTACGTGCGGCGCAGGTCGAGCACGCCGAGCAGCAGGCCGCGCGGCACGGCCTGGATGCCGTCCTCGCCGCCGGTGAACGGCGCCTGCAGGCAGAAGAAGAAGATCATCTGGGCCAGCGCCAGCGTGATCATCGCGAAGTAGATGCCCTGCCGCCGGATCGCCAGCGCGCCGATGACGGCGCCCAGCGCGGCCGCCACGCCGGTCCCCAGCGCGATGGCCACCTCGGGACCCATGCCCCACACCTTGGCGGCGTGGGCGGTGACGTAGCCGGCGGAGCCGAGGAAGACGGCGTGGCCGAACGAGAGCAGGCCGACGTAGCCGATCAGCAGGTTGAACGCGCAGGCGAACAGCGCGAAGCAGAGCGCCTTCATGAGGAACACCGGGTAGACGAAGAACGGGGCGACGACCATCAGCGCCAGCATCACGCCGAACGCCACCAGCTGGTGGGTCGGCGCCGCCGTCGCGGGTGCCGCCGGGCCCTCCAGCGTCGCTTCCCGCGTCGCCATCAGTGCTCGCGACCGAACAGCCCGGCCGGCCGCACCAGCAGCACCACGGCCATGACGACGAAGATCACGGTGCTGGAGGCCTCCGGGTAGAAGACCTTCGTGAGCCCCTCGACGAGGCCGAGCACGAAGCCGGTGACGATCGAGCCGATGATCGAGCCCATGCCGCCGATGACGACGACCGCGAAGACGACGATGATGAGGTCGGCGCCCATCAGCGGGTTGACCTGGTAGATCGGCGCCGCCAGCACCCCGGCCAGCGCGGCGAGCCCGACCCCGAAGCCGTAGGTCAGCGTGATCATGCGGGGCACATTGATCCCGAAGGCGCGCACCAGCGTCGGGTTCTCGGTGGCGGCGCGCAGGTAGGAGCCGAGCTTGGTACGCTCGATCACGAACCACGTCCCGAAGCAGACGCCGAGGGAGAAGAGGATCACCCAGGCCCGGTAATTGGGCAAGAACATGAAGCCCAGGTTCCGGCCGCCCTCGAGCTCGGCGGGGATCGGATACGGCAGGCCGGAGACTCCGTATTCGTGGCGGAACATCCCCTGGATGACGAGGGCGAGTCCGAAGGTCAGCAGGAGCCCGTAGAGATGGTCGAGGTGGTAGAGCCGCTTGAGCATGGTGCGCTCGAGCACGATCCCGAGGGCCGCGACGAGCACGGGCGTCAGCGCGAGCGCCCACCAGTAGCCGAGGCC
>DASSLH010000668.1:0-2171 GCA_035689625.1 Candidatus Methylomirabilota bacterium
CTTGGCGAAGCGGTAGCCGTCGCGCCCGGTGTCCACGACGTCCACGCAGCTGGCGACGATGGAGCCGGCGTTGGCCACGAGGTAGGTGCCCGGCTCGATCTCGAAGTGCAGCGCGCGACCGTCGCGGTCGCGGAAGGCCTCGAGCTCGCGGCGCACGTGGGCGCCGACGTCGGCCAGGTCGGTCGACGGCTCGCCCGGCATGCGGCCGACCTTGAAGCCGCCGCCCAGGTTGATCACGCCGACGTCGGGCAGCTTGGCGACGAGGTCCAGCGTCATGCGGGTCACGCGCTTGTAGACCTCGGGATCGGTGCCGGAGCCGATGTGACAGTGCAGCCGCGTGATTCGCAGGTTGAAGCGCTCGGCCACGCCCTTCACCTCGCCGAGGTACTCGTGCCAGACGCCGAAGCTCGAGGCCGGCCCGCCGGTGTTGGTGCGATTCGTCGAGCCGCTGCCGAGGCCGGCGTTGATCCGCACGGACACGTCGGCCCCCGGCGCGACGCGCCCGAGCGCTTCCAGCTGGTGCAGCGAGCAGGCGTTGACGAGCACGCCCGCCCCCAGGAATTCCGCCAGCCGTGCGGACGGCATCTGCGAGGTGAGCTGGATCCGGCCGGGGGCGAAGCCAGCCCGGCGCGCGCGCTCGACCTCGTGGTCGCTAGAGGCATCGATGTGCAGGCCCAGGTCGCGGAACAGCTCCAGGATGCCGCGGCTCGGATTGGCCTTCATCGCGTAGCGCAGCGTGAAGCCGTACGGCGCCGGGAACGCCAGCGCGCTGCGGGCGGCCGCCTCCAGCGCCGCGCGCTCGTAGACGTAGCACGGCGTGCCGAAGCGCTCGCGCACCTCGGCGGCCCGGGCCAGGACGGCGCTGGCGGTCTCCACCGTCACAGCGCCGCGACCTCGGCGGCCTGGCCGGCCGCCAGGCTCCTGGCGACCGCGTCGGTGAACTCCATGTAGCGCACGCCGTCCTCGAACGTCGTCCGGCTGACCTTCTCGCGGCCGCGGATGGCGTTGACGAACTCCTCCTCCACGCGCCAGCCCACGCGCCGCTCGGCCGGGATCGGGACCTCGGCCAGCGCCTTGTCGCCGCGCCGCCCGCCCCAGAGGCGCTTGGCGTCGGCCTCCAGCCGCAGCGTGCCGTCGCTGCCGTAGATCCACGCCTCGTTGCCCGGCCCCAGCGCGGTGATCGCGCTGAAGCGCATCCGGGCGACGGCCCCGCGCGCGAGCGTGGCGAGGATCTCGACGTGGTCGGGGACCCGGACGTCGCGCAGCGTGCCGCCGGCGTCCTTGCGCCGGGCGACCGCCACCTTGCCGAGCGCCATCACGCGGCGGGCCGGCCCCAGCCAGCGCGACATCGCCTCGTACCAGATGCCCATGTTGAGGATGTTGTGGCCGCTCAGCGCGACGTCCTGCCGCCAGTGCAGCGGCTCGGCCGGATCCGGGAAGCGCGGCTGCTGCACGGCCTGCACCTCGACGGCCAGCACCTCGCCCAGCCAGCCGTCGGCGATCAGCGAGGTCAGCGTGCTGTCCACCTCGAGCGTGTGCGGCGCCGGCACCAGCTGGGCCACCACCGTGGGCGCCTGCCGTGACGCGTCCAGCATGCGCCGGCCCTCGGCGGCGTTCATCGCCATGCGCGCCTCGCACAGCACGTGCTTGCCGGCCTGCAGCGCGGCGATCGTGATCTCCGCGTGCATGTACGGCCAGGTGCCGATGCAGACGGCGTCCACGTCGCGCGCGCCGACGACCTCGCGCCAGTCGCCGCACACGCGCGCGATGCCGAACTCCTTGGCCACGCGCTCGCCGGACTCGCGGCTGCGGTTGGCCACGGCGACCAGCTGCACGCCGGGCTGCGCCTTGAGCTTGGGAAGGTGATGACGGCGCGTGTTGTTGCCGGCGCCCACGAACCCCACGCGGATCGCTGTGTCAGCCATGGCGGGACATGGTATGGGAAAAATCCTGCACAGTCCATGCGGTGCGGGGGCATCAGCCTTGCACCCACCGCGGGCATGAAGACGCGCAGGGCCGTCGTGCGAGCTCCCGGCGACGTGATGGAGGTGCTGGACCGCGTGCTCGACCGCGGCATCGTCATCGACGTCTGGCTGCGGGTTTCCGTCGCGGGTTTACAACTCGTGGACGTGGACGCCCGGGTGGTGGTGGCCTCGATCAAGACCTACGTC
>DASSLH010000669.1:0-2439 GCA_035689625.1 Candidatus Methylomirabilota bacterium
GGCGCCGCGATCGCGGTGCCGCTGCTGGTGGACGACGAGCCCATCGGCGCGCTCAGCGTCGCCGCCGGCGCCGGCCGCGTGTTCGACGACGAGGCCCGCCGGCTGCTGGAGGCCCTCGCCGACCAGGCGGCCGTCGCGCTCAACACCACGCGCCTGTTCGCCGCCGAGCGGGCCGCGCGGGCCGAAGCCGAGGCCGCCGAGCAGCGCCTGCGCGACCTGCTGCAGGGCATGGACGCCGTGGTGACCGAGGTGGACATCGGCACCGGCCGCGTCCTGTTCATCTCCGGCCGCACCGAGCGCCTGCTCGGCTACGGCCTCGAGCGCTGGCGCGACGAGCCCGGGTTCTGGCGCGCCCATCTGCATCCCGACGATCGCGAGCGCGTGCTGGCCACGAGCGCCGCCGGCATCGCCGCCGGCCGCGACTACATGCACGAGTACCGCATGCTCGCCGCCGACGGCGGCGTGGTGTGGCTCCGCGACAGCGTCCGCGTGGAGGCCGGCCGGCTGCGCACCCTCAAGGTGGACATCACGCCGCTCAAGCGCGCCGAGGCCGCGCTGCGCGCCAGCGAGCAGCGCTACCGCACGCTCGTGACCAACATCCCCGACGTCGTGTGGCTGGTCGACCGCGAGGGCGGGATCGTCTTCGTCAGCCCGCACGTCGAGCAGCTGCAGGGCTACACGAGCGAGGAGCTGCGGCAGGCCGGCCTGGCCGGCTGGCTGGGGCGCGTGCATCCCGACGACCGGTCGCTGGCGCGCGCGGGCTTCGCGGGGCTGTTCGCCGGCGCCGGCACCTTCGATCTCGAGTACCGCCTGCAGCACAAGGACGGCCGCTGGATCTGGCTGCACGATCGCGCGACGGCGACGTACGAGCAGGACGGCGTGCGCTACGCTTCCGGGCTCGCCTCGGACATCACCGATCGCAAGCGCGCCGAGGAGATCCGCGCGCTGCTGCTCAACCAGGTCATCACCGTGCAGGAGGAGGAGCGGCAGCGCATCGCCCGCGAGCTGCACGACGAGACCGCGCAGTCGCTGGCCTCGCTGCTGCTCGGCCTCGGCGGCCTGCAGGCGGCGCGGTCGCTGTCAGCGGCCCGCGCCCAGGCCCGCGAGCTGCACCAGGTCGCCACGCGCGCGCTGGCCGAGGTGCGGCGCCTGGCCTGGGGCCTGCGGCCGAGCGTGCTGGACGATCTCGGACTGGCCGCCGCGCTGGGACGCTACGCCGACGAGTTCGGGCGCACGCGCGGCATCGGCGTCGAGGTGGACGCCGGCGGCCTCGGCGACGCGCGCGTGAGCACCGCCGTGGAGACGGCGCTCTACCGGATCATGCAGGAGGCGCTGTCCAACGTCGCCCGCCACGCCGGGGCGAGCCGGGTGAGGGTCCAGGTGACACGCTTCGGCGCCGTGGTCGCGATGATCGTCGAGGACGACGGCCGTGGCTTCGATCCCGCGGCGGAGCCACCGCCGGGCACGACCACGCGCGGGCTCGGCATCCACAGCATGCGGGAGCGCGCCGTGGTGCTCGACGGCACGCTCGAGATCGACGCCGCGCCCGGCCGCGGCACCCGGGTGACGGTCGAGATCCCGGCGGGCGCCGGCCGATGAAGAAGATCCGCCTGCTGCTGGCCGACGACCATGCCATCCTGCGCGCCGGCCTGCGCATGCTGCTCGACGCCCAGCCCGACATGCTGGTCGTCGCCGAGGCCGCCGACGGCGAGGAGGCCGTGCGCCGGGCGGCGGCCATCCGGCCCGACGTCGCGATCGTCGACCTCACGATGCCGGGGCTCAGCGGCGTGGAGACGCTCGGCCGCCTGCGGCGCGAGGTGCCGGCCACGCGCCTGCTGGTGCTGACGATGCACGACGATCCCGGCTACGCCAGGCTGGCGATGGAGGCGGGCGCCGCCGGCCACGTCATCAAGGACGCCGAGAGCAGCGAGCTGCTGGCGGCCATCCGCGCCGTGCACCGCGGTCGCACCTTCGTGCAGCTGGGGCCGGGCGCGAGCGTGCCGGGGCCGGCCGTCGCCTCCGCCACGCCGCTGCTCAGCCCGCGCGAGCGGCAGGTGCTCGACCTGCTCGCCCACGGCCACACCAACCGCCAGGTGGCCGACCGGCTCTCGCTCAGCGTCAAGACCGTGGAGACGCACCGCGCGCGGCTCAGCGAGAAGCTCGGGCTGCACGGCCGCGCCGACCTCGTCCGCCTCGCCCTCGACCTCGGCCTGCTCCGGTAGCGCGTCCCTGTCGGGGTTTGCCCGATAGGCGAGCGGGCGACAACGGCGGACAATCGGCTTCGTGTGCCTCGCTCCCCTGTCATGACGCCCCCGGCGGCGCGGGTCGTCGTCGTCGCTGATGACGATCCCGAGATCCGATCGGTCCTCGCCGATTTCCTCGCCGCCGAGGGCTTCACGCTCGTGCAGGCCGCCGACGGCGTCCAGTTGCTGGCCGCGG
>DASSLH010000670.1:0-6654 GCA_035689625.1 Candidatus Methylomirabilota bacterium
GATCGCCTGGATCGCGCGCGAGCCCGACGCCGTCACGCTCGTGAAGGAGATCGAGCGCCGCGGCCGGGGCGCGCTGGCCGTGCGCTGTGACGTCACCCGCGAGGCCGACGTCAAGGCGCTCGTCGCCGCCGTCGTCGGGCGCTTCGGCCGCCTCGACGTCCTCGTCAACAACGCGGGCATCCAGAAGGCCCAGGCGCTCGTGGACACGTCGCTGGAGGACTGGGAGCGCATGATGGCCGTGCACCTGCGCGGCGCGTTCCTCTGCTGTCGCGCAGTGACGCCGGTGATGATTCGGCAGGGTGGCGGCCGCATCATCATCCTCAGCTCACAGCTGGCCTACCTCGGCCGGCCGCGCTACACGGCGTACTCGGCGGCCAAGGGCGGCCTGCAGACCTTCACGCGCGCGCTGGCCCAGGAGCTCGCGCCGCACGGCATTCTCGTCAACGCGGTGGCGCCCGGCCTCATCGACACCGGCTTCGATCCGCTACCGGAGGAGGCCAAGCGCGCGCACGCGGCCTCGCTGCCGCTGGGCCGCCTCGGCGCGCCCGACGATCTCGTCGGCGCGTTCGTCTTCCTCGCCTCCGACGACAGCCGCTACTTCTGCGGCCAGACGCTGCACCCCAACGGCGGCGAGATCATGCCGTAGCGTTGCGGTGCCGTCCGGCCTCTGCTACCGTCCACGCCACTCGGCTCTGCAGGAGGCCAGCGATGACGCCGGACGCGCGCGATCGAGACCGGGCCGCGATGTCGCGGCGCACTGCATTGAGCACGCTCGGCGCGGCCGCCGGCCTCGCCATCCTCGCGCCCGGCGCGCTGGCGCAGGCGCCGCCGGGGCCGGCGGCGCCGCCCAGCACGATCACGACGCCCCCGCGCGACTTCGGCCCCGGCGGCGCCCCGACGACGTACTTCACCGATCCCGACGTGCTCACGATCGATCCGATGTTCAACGCCCTGCGCCAGCCCAACGCGGCGATCAAGCGGCTGTGGACCGGGGCGCTGTGGTCGGAGGGCCCGGCCTGGAGCAGCCAGGGGCGCTACCTGGTCTGGAGCGACATCCCCAACAACCGCCAGCTGCGCTGGCTGGAGGACGACGCCGGCGTGAGCGTGTTCCGCATGCCGTCCAACAACAGCAACGGCAACACGTTCGACTTCCAGGGACGCCAGGTCTCCTGCGAGCACCTCATGCGCCGCGTGGTGCGCTACGAGCACGACGGCTCGATCACCGTGCTGGCCGATGCCTTCAACGGCAAGCGGCTGAACTCGCCCAACGACGTCGTGGCGCATCCCGACGGCAGCTACTGGTTCACCGATCCGCCTTACGGCGGCCAGCTCTACGAGGGCGCGCCCGACGCCGCCGGCGGGCCGAGCAACAGCGGCGGGCGCCTGAAGTCGCGGCTGGGCCAGCCGCCGGAGGCCGGCGGCTTCAAGCGCGAGCTGCCGACGAACTGCTACCGCGTCGATCCCGGCGGACGCGTCGACCTCGTCGTGAGCGAGAGCCAGGTGCCCGATCCCAACGGGCTCTGCTTCGCGCCCGACTACAAGAAGCTCTACGTCATCAGCACCGGCAAGGGTCCCGGCGACACGGGGCCGGGCGGCAAGGGCGAGATGTACGTGTTCGACGTCGGCGGCGACAACAAGCTCTCCAGCCAGAAGCTGTTCAGCGCCTTCATGGTGGACGGCGTCAAGTGCGGGCCCGACGGCGTGCGCTGCGACGTGGACGGCAATCTATGGGTGTCGAGCAACGCCGGCCGCAACGTCGGCTACAGCGGCGTGACGGTGTGGACGCCGGAGGGCAAGCTGATCGGGCGTATCCGGCTGCCGGAGGTCTGCGGCAACCTCTGCTTCGGCGGCCCCAAGCGCAATCGCCTGTTCATGGCCGCCAGCCAGTCGCTCTACGCCGTCTACGTCGCCACCCAGGGCGCTGGCCCGGGCTAGGCGGAGGTCGGCTCGAGCGCTCCGCACGACTGGACCTCCGCGCCGGCAACGCCGAGATCCAGACGGCGGCGCCGCTCGCCCACCCGCGTCGCCTGATTTGCGGTCGGGCCGCGCATCTGCTACCGTCCCGCCTACTCGCGAGACCGGTTCGGAAATCCTCATCCCTTGGACGTGAGGAGAGGAGTCAACCATGGATCGTCGAGGCTTCCTCAAGCACGTGGGTCTGACCGGGGCGACCGTCATCGCGGGCAGCCGGTTGTCGAGACCGATGTCCGCCTTCGCCCAGGACGCGACCTTCCATCCGGATCCGGCGGCCAAGCGGGGCGGCACGCTGCGCTACGGCATCCTCAACGCGCCGGCCATGTTCGACATCCACCAGTCCGGCACCGTCGCCAACATCGGGCCGCAGGCCCCGATGTACGACACGCTCATCCGGCGCAGCCCCAGGGACGGGCAGACGATCATCCCCGACCTCGCGTACAAGTGGGACATCGCCCCCGACGGCAAGAAATACACCTTCCACCTGCGCAAGGGCGTGAAGTTCCACGACGGGGCGCCGTTCACCGCCGAGGACGTCAAGGCCACGTTCGACAGGATCGCGCGGCCGCCCAAGGGCGTGGTCATCCCGCGCTCGCCGCTGTTCGCGACGGTGGGCGACATCGTCGCGCCGGATCCGCACACCATCGAGTTCCGGATGACCCAGCCGCGACCCAAGGCCTACATGCTGGGCGCCTTCGCCAGCGGCTGGAACGTCATCGTGCGCAAGAAGACCCTCGACGACAATGGCGGCAACCTCCGCCAGGTGATGAACTTCCCCGGCACGGGACCGTTCCGCCACGTCTCGCGCCAGGACAAGGAAGTGTGGATCCAGGAGCGCAACCCCGACTACTGGAACAAGGGGCTGCCGCTCGTCGACCGGCTGGAGATCTACCATCTGCCGCCGTTCTCGCCCGAGCTCGGCTCCTCGCTCCTGTCCGGCAAGATCGACTACGCGCGCCTACTGGACCCGGTGTCGTGGCGCAAGGCGCAGGCCACGCCCGGCATCACCGCTGCGCACTTCAACCAGTCCGTCATCCAGGCGTTCTGGACCAACATGCAGAAGAACAAGGCGCTCGCCGACGCGCGCGTGCGCCGCGCCATCCATCTGGCGATGGACCGGCCGACCCTCATCGACGTCGTCAAGGACACGGCGCCGATGCAGGTCGGCGGCTTCGTCTATCCGTTCCACCCGATGTCCACGTCGCGGGAGGCGCTGGCCAAGAAGCTGGGCTACCAGGCGGACGTCAAGCCGGCCGTCCAGGAGGCCCGCCGGCTGATGAAGGAGGCCGGCTACGCCGGCGGGCTCAAGAACCTCGACTTCGTCGTGCGCGACATCGCGACGTTCAAGCTGTGGGCGGTGGCCATCCAGGCCATGCTCAAGGAGCACCTCAACATCGAGTGCAACCTGCGCGTGGTGCAGACCTCGGTGTGGTTCGACGAGGCGGCGGCCGGCAACTTCGACCTGGCCATCAGCGCGATCGTCTCCACGCTCATGGACCCGTCCGACATCTTCAGCGCGTGGTACGGCAAGGATGGCCCCCAGAACTACTCGCGGTGGACGAACCCCGCCTTCCACGACCTGGCCGCCCAGATCGAGCGCGAGCTGGACGACGGCAAGCGCACGGCGATGGTCCGCAAGGCCGAGGACATGCTCGAGAACGATCCGCCGTTGATCCCGGTGGCGTACGAGCAGATCAACGACGCCTGGTACAACCGGGTGCACGGCCAGAACCCCAGCACATATTTCGGCATCTACGACGTCGTCCGCTGGGACAACGTCTGGCTGGGGTAAGCGTCGGCGGATCACGCCCATGCGGAAGTACCTGGCGCGCCGGGCGGTGTACGCGACCATCACGCTGCTCGGCGTGTCCCTCAGCATCTTCGTGATCCTCCGGATCCTGCCGGGGGACCCGCTCGTCGCCATCCTGGGCGTCGAGGGGCAGGCGCGCATGACGCCGGCCGATCGCGCGCGCATCATGAACGATCTCGGCCTCAGCGACCCGCTGCCGGTGCAGTACGCGCGCTGGCTCGGCGACATCGCGGCCGGCCGACTCGGCAAGTCGTTCTTTCGCGGCGACACCGTGGCCGAGCTGATCGCGCACCGCGGCCCGATCAGCGCGGAGATCGGGATCCTCGCGCTGGTCGTGTCCTGGCTGGTGGGGCTGCCAGTCGGCATCCTGAGCGCCTTCAGGCCCAACAGCGTGTCCGACGGCGTGGCCCGGGCGCTGTCCGTGCTGTTCATCGCCATTCCCGGGTTCTGGCTCGGGATGCTGATCGTGCTGGCGCTGCTGTTCTGGTTCGGCTACAAGGCTCCGATCGTCATCGTCCACCTCTGGCAGAGCCCGTGGCAAAACATTCAGATCGTCATCGGGCCGGGCATCGTGCTGGGCCTGGCGCAGGGCGCCTACATCGCGCGCATGTCGCGCTCGTGCCTGCTGGAGGTCATCGGCGAGGACTTCGTGCGGACGGCCCGGGCCAAGGGCCTGCGCGAGGCGCTGGTGGTGATGCGCCACGCGCTGCCCAACGCCCTGCTGCCGGTGATCACGATCTCCGGTGTCCTGCTCGGCTTCGTGCTCGGCGGCTCGGTGGCGGTGGAGCAGGCGTTCGGCGTGCCGGGGCTGGGCCGGGCGCTGGTCACCGCGGTGATCGAGCGCGACATCATCGTCGTGCAGAACCTGGTGCTGCTCTACGCCGTGATCTTCGTCGCCGTCAACGTGCTGGTCGACTTCAGCTACGCCTGGCTCGATCCGCGGATCCGGTACTGACGTGGCGGTCCGCGCAGCCGAGCCCCCGCTGACCGTCGTCCCCGCGGCGGCGCCCCGCCGCTCGGCGCTGGGCGACCTCGTCCGGTTCTGGCGGCGCAACACGCTGGCCGCGCTCGGCGGCGTCGTCGGCGTGGCGACGATCGTCGTCGCTCTCACCGCGCCGCTGCTGGCGCCCTACGATCCGTTGAAGGCCGATTTCCGCGCCATGACCAGGCCGCCGAGCGAGCAGCACGTCTTCGGCACCGACCAGGTAGGCCGCGACACGCTCAGCCGCGTGATCTACGGCGCCCGCACGTCGTTGTTCGTGGCGTTCTCGGCCGTCATCCTGGGCACGACGGTGGGCTCGCTGTGGGGCGTGGCGTGCGGCTACCTGCGCGGGCGCTTCGACCTGGTCAGCCAGCGCATCATGGAGATCCTCCAGTCGTTCCCCGACCTGATCCTCGCCATGGCCATCTCGATGGCGATCGGCACCGGCCTGCCGGCCGTGATCCTGGCCATCGCGATCACGCGCATCCCGTTCGGCGGCCGCGTCATCCGCTCGGTGGCGCTGTCGGTGCGGGAGATGCAGTACATCGAGGCCGGCCGCGCCAGCGGTGCCTCCGCGCTGCGCGTGATGACCTTCCACGTGCTGCCGCAGTGCGTGGCACCCTATCTGGTGCTGGCCACGACGCATCTCGGCGTCGCGATCGTGATCGAGGCGGCGCTGGGCTTCCTCGGCGTCGGAGTGCCGCCGCCTACGCCGACGTGGGGCAACATGCTGGCCGACTCGATCACCGCGCTGGTGCCGCCGTGGTGGCTCGTGCTCTTCCCCGGCCTGGCGATCACGCTCACGGTGCTGGCGTTCAATCTCCTCGGCGACGGCGTTCGCGACACGCTGGACCCGCGGCTGTCGCCCGCCTTCCTGCGGTTCATGACCGGCGGCCGCCGCGCCTGATCAGGCCGCGACCGCCGCCGGCGCCGGCGCGGGCCCCCGAGCGGCCAGGTCGCGCACGAAGCAGCGGACGTCGCCCAGGTGCTCGTACGATTCCACGCGCGCGGCCAGGCCCGCGTCGACGGGATCGACGCCCCGCCAGGCCAGCACCGTCTCCGTGCGCAGCAGGTAGGCGCGCGTGTCCGTGATGCCGTTCTTGAGCAGCCGGTGGGCGAGCACGACGTCGACGCCGGCGACGCGGGCCCGGCCGCCGACGTGCTGGCGCAGGAAGCGCCCGTGATGCGCGACGATCTTCAGGTCGAGCGCGTCCACGCTGCGGCAGGCGCCGCACGAGCAGGAATCGTCCTCGGCCAGCTCCCGCTGCCGCGTCTTGAACGCCGCAAACGCGCCCTCCAGCACGTCGAGCAGCCGCGCCCGCGGCGCCAGCGCCGCGCCGGCGCCGACGGCGAACACGGCATCGCCCTCCACCTCCTGGATGTCCAGCGGCGGCGCCAGCCGACGCATCACCACCTCCAGCAGCGCGGCGATGATCTGCGAGCCGTGCTCGAGCTCCGTCGCGGTCACGAACGCCGTGAATCCCGAGATGTCGGCCAGCACGAGGATGCCGTCGTCGGTGAGGGTCTGCATGCCCATGAGACACCACACCCGGGCGGGCGTGAAACCGGAGGCTGGCACGGCGGTGGCCAGTTTGGCGCCGTGCCGAGAGAGGGCGCGGGGAGTTTCGCGTCAGGCCCTTGCACTAGTGCAGCCTAGTGCGCGCCGTAACGCGCCGCCGTCGCGTCGATCTCCGGGGCCCCCGGCGCCGGCCGCCGCGGTCTCCATCTTGCAGTCCTTCCGGGTCAGCAGTGCCTGATCGGCCGGCGCGGAAGGAGGGCAGCGCCATGCTGACAGAGGTGCACAAGACCAGGGAACCGGAAAGCACGACCGAGGCCGTGCGAGCGCAGTTACTCGAGCTGATCGAGCACGATGAGGTGGTGCGCGACG
>DASSLH010000671.1:0-8478 GCA_035689625.1 Candidatus Methylomirabilota bacterium
GCCAGCGGTCCAGCCACGCCCGGGCCCGCTCGGCCAGGCGCGCGACGAGCCCGGGCGGGCGCGCCGGCGGCGGGTGGCCCGCCCGGACGAGGGCCTCGACGCGGACGAGCTCGCGCACCTCGGCCTCACGCTCACGAACCAGGTGCTCCACGTAGTAGTCGTCCATGGTGTGACTCCACTCCGTTCATTCCGCGACGGTCGGACGCAGCGCGCGGGGGCCGCCCTTCGCGTACCAGGCGGAGACGCCGCCGCGAATGTAGCGCGCGTCGAAGCCGCGCTCGCGCAGCGCGCGGGTGACGTTGCAGCCGACGTGGAAGCCGTAGGCGCAGTAGACCGCCACCGGCTCGTCGGGCTTGAGGTCCGTGACCCAGTCCTCGAGGCGATCGGGATCGCGCCAGACGGCGCCCTGCATGAGATCCACGTTGCGCGACATGTGGTGACGCGGCCGCGCGTCGAGCACCTGCACCGGCTCGCCCTTGGCCAGGCGCGCCGCCAGCTCCTCGACGGACACCGACGGCAGGCTCAGGTCCGACGGGTCGTCGCTCGGCAGCGGCTGGCCGGCCCGCACGGCGGCCAGGCGCTCGGCGACCGCCGCCCAGTCGATGTTGCGCATGAACGCGTCGACGTAGGCGGTGGCGTTGGCGCCGAAGTCCATGTGGTAGGCGTGCTCGTACATGTCGAGCGCCAGGATGGGCGCGGCGTCGACCGCGGCCTGCGAGTGATCGGTGGCGATCTGGTTCCACAGCTGCTGGCGCCCGCGCGACCACGTCAGCAGCGCCCAGCCGGAGCCGCCCGCCAGCGCCTGGGCGGTGCCGACGAACTCGCGGCGCCACGCCGTCGCGCTGCCGAAGTGCTCCTCGAGCACGGCGCCGATGTCGGCCGGCATCTTGTTGCCCTCGCCGCCGAGGTTGCCGAAGTACAGCTCGTGCAGCGTGACCGAGCCCATCGCCAGCAGCTCCTCGCGCTTGAGCGCGCGCAGCCGGTAGGCGGGCGCGGACGGCTCGAGGGCCGCCAGCTCGCGGCGCACGGCGTTGAGGGTGCGCACGGCGCCGCCGTAGTTGTTCTCGTAGTGGCTGACGATCAGCCGCTCGGACATTCCGTTGAGCGTCCACGGCCGGACGGGAATGGGGATGATCTCCTGATCCATGTCGGTGTCCTTTCTGTCTGATCAGTCGCGGGCGCTGACGCTGGCGTAGAGGCCCTCGAAGAGCGTCATGCCGTGGGCCAGCACCCGCTGGTCGTCGCCATCGGCGGCGAGCAGCCCCCGGATGGCGAGGTCGATGCCGCGTGCCTCGTCGCGCGCGAACTTGCCGTCGCGCAGGTCGGCCTCGTGAACGATCTCGGCCAGCCGCGCCAGACGGCGGTCGCGCAGGCCGGCCTGCTTGACGAGCGTCTCGAACGTGCAGTCGTCGCCGTCGTGGCTGAGCTCGGCGCCCGGCGTGTCGAACGGGATCGCCGCCGGCGGGAACTCGCCGGGCTCGGCGAACGCGAATGTCGCGTCGGGATCGATGAAGCGGCGGATCAGCCACGCCGACGCGATGCGGTCCACGTGGGGCCGGGGCCGGGTCACCCACTGGCGCCCGCGCAGCGCGCGCAGGTCCAGGCGCGCCCCCGCGCTCGGTCGGATCTTCTCGGACGGTCGCTTCCGCATGCCGATGGCCTCCTTCAGCCGCTCGACCTCGGCGCGCCCGGGGGCGTCGAAGAAGTCGAGGTCGCGCAGCCGTTCGAGCTCCTTGTCGACCTGGGCCAGCTGCGCCTCGACGCGGCGGCGGGCGACGGCCGACTTGCGGTCGAGCGCCGCCAGCAGCGCGCGGTAGCGCGCGGCCAGCTGCCGGTAGTCGGCGTTGCGCGCCTCGTGAAAGAGACGGACGACGTCGGCCCACGGCATGTTCTCGATGCGCTCGACGCGCACCAGCGTGGCCTCGCCGCCGGCCCGCTGGACCTCCTGGGCGAGCCACTGGAACTGCTCGTCGTGGTCCCCGGTGTCGGGCAGCAGGTAGACGGTGCGCTTGAGCGCCACCGCGCCGATCGCCTTGAGCCGCCGCCAGACGCGCACGCGCAGGCTGGACGGCGTCGGCGGCAGGCTGACGATCAGCAGGAGCAGTCTCGTGCTCATGTTGCATGCATGAAACTACTGTTTCACGACCGTGTCAAGCCGTTTCGCGGGCGGCCCCGGCCGGGCGCGGACGGGGGCCACGGGCGGCCTGGCGATTGCACCCCGGGGATGGCATGGCCGGCCGCTACACACCCATCCGTGATTACGCGGCGATCGGGGACGGCCGGACGGCCGCCCTGGTGGCCCTGGACGGCAGCGTGGACTGGCTCTGCCTGCCCAACTTCGACTCGCCGAGCGTCTTCGCCGGCCTGCTCGATGCCAACCGCGGCGGCTGCGCCGAGCTGCGCCCCGACGTGCCGTTCGAGGCGCACCGCCGGTACCTGCCCGACACCAACGTCCTCGAGACCACCTTCGTGACCGAGCGCGGCGCCGTGCGGGTCACCGACGCCATGACCCTGCCCGGCGGCCGCCTCACGCCCTTCCGCGAGCTGGCCCGCCGGGTGGAGGGGCTCGGCGGCCGGGTGCCGATGCGCTGGCGGGTCACACCGCGCTTCGGCTACGGCCTGTCCGACACGCGGTTCGTGCCGCGCGAGGCGTGCGTCGTGGCCTCCTGTGGCGGCCAGGCGCTCGGCATCCTGGCGTGGGAGGCCGGCCCGGTCACCTGCGAGAGCGGCGCGGTGGCCGGCCGGTTCGACGTCGCCAAGGGCCAGCGGGCGATGCTGGCGCTCACGGCGGCGCATGGCGAGCCGCTGGTCTTTCCGGCCCGGGACGACGTCGAGGGTCGGCTCGACGCCACCGCGGCGTTCTGGCGCCAGTGGGCCGGGCGGCTGCAGCACGACAGCCCCTGGCGCGAGGCCGTCGTGCGCAGCGCGCTGGTGCTCAAGCTGCTGGTGTTCGCGCCGTCGGGCGCCATCGCCGCCGCCGCGACCACGTCACTGCCCGAGCGGCTGGGCGGCGAGCGCAACTGGGACTATCGCTTCTGCTGGGTGCGCGACTCGTCGTTCAGCCTGGAGGCGCTGCTGCAGCTGGGCTGCCGCGACGAGGCACGCTCGTTCTTCTGGTGGTTCATGCACACGACCAAGCTCACGCTGCCGCGGCTGCAGGTGTTCTACCGCCTGGACGGCGGCGCCTACGCCCCGGAGCGCACGCTGGCGCTGGAAGGCTACGAGGGCTCGTGGCCCGTGCGCATCGGCAACGGCGCCGCCGACCAGCTGCAGCTCGACACCTACGGCGAGCTGTTCGACATGGCGTTCAACTACGCGCGGCGCGGCGGCCCGCTCGGCGACGACATCGGCCGCGATCTGGCACGGGCGGCCGACTTCGTCTGCGAGCACTGGCGCGAGCCGGACGCCGGCATCTGGGAGATCCGCGCCGCGCCCCGTCACCACACGCAGTCCAAGGCGATGTGCTGGGTGGCGCTGGACCGCGCCATCCGCCTGGCCGAGGCCGGCGCGCTGCCGGCCGGCCGCGCCGCGCGCTGGCGCGCGGAGGCGGCGGCGATCCGGCGCTTCGTGGACGAGCGCTGCTGGTCGGCGCGCAAGTCGAGCTACGTCGGCTACGCCGGCGGCGAGGACCTGGACGCGAGCCTGCTGCTCCTGGCGATCATGCGCTACGACGAGCCGGGCTCGCCGCGCCTGGCCGGCACCGTCGAGGCCGTGCGGCGCGAGCTGGCGCGCGGCCCGCTGCTCTATCGCTACACCGGCGACGACGGGCTCAGCGGCGGCGAGGGCGCGTTCCTGTGCTGCTCGTTCTGGCTCGTCGAGGCGCTGGCGATCGCCGGCCGGCGGGACGAGGCCGCCCGGCTGCTGGACGAGCTGGTGGCGATGGCCAACGACCTCGGGCTCTACGCCGAGGAATTGGAGCCGTCCACGCGCGCGTTCCTCGGCAACTTTCCCCAGGCGCTCGTGCACCTGGCGCTGATCAGCGCCGCGGTCGCCCTGGCGCCGGCGGCGGCGGCGTGAACGTCGCCCACGCGCTGCTGGGCGGCTTCGCCGGCACGCTGGTGCTGACGACGGCGCTCACCGCCGCCAGCGAGCTGCGTATGACGCGCATGGACATCCCGTTCCTGCTCGGCACCGCCCTGACGGACGACCGCTCGCGCGCCCGCGTGGCCGGCTACTTCCTGCACTTCGTCACCGGCCTGGTGTTCGCCCTGCTCTACTTCGCCGCGTTCGTCGTGCTCGGCCGCGCGAACTGGCTCATCGGCGCGGGCTTCGGCATCATCCACGGCCTCTTCGCCGGCACGACGCTGGTGAACGTGCTGCTGCCCGTCGTGCACCCGCGCATGGGCACGCCGACCAGCGCGGCAGACTCCACGCCGCTGCTGGAGCCGCCGGGGTTCATGCTGCTGAACTACGGGCGGGCCACGCCGGTCGTCACGCTGCTCGCGCACGCCGTCTACGGCGCCATCATCGGCGCCTTCGTCGGCGGGCTGCATGGCTGAGGGCTCAGCGGCGGAGCAGCCGGGCGGTCTCGCGCACGAGGCCGCGAAAGAACGGCGCCCCCCACAGGCCGACGGACAGCAGGCCGCCGAAGAGCAGGACCGCCTCGATGCTCTCGCGGCCTTCGCGCGTCCAGTAGACGTCCTGCAGCCGCAGCCACAGCGCGAACTCGTCGAGCGTCAGCGCCGCGCCCACGCCGTACAGCATCGCCGTCAGCCGCGAGCCGCCCCGCGTCCCGACCGCCTGCCCGGTGCCGACCTGCAGGAGCCAGGCGTAGCCGACGCCGAGCAGCAGCAGGATGCCCCAGACGAGATGGTGGACATGCAGCCCGCCGGCCTCGACGTCGTGCAGGCCGCGCACGCCGGCACGGATGGCGTGCGTGACGCCGCGGACGACGACGAAGGTGACGAAGAACGCCACCGACGACAGGAACAGCCGCTCGCGCCGGGGTGTGTCGAAGTGCCGCCGGTAGATCGCGGTGAGCCGCCCGGGCGCCCGCAGGCGCAGGTGGCCCAGCAGCGCCATGATGACGGCGGCCGCGACGAGGACGACCCCGGCCACGCTCCAGAAGACTCGAGGCCACATGGTCCGAGATTATCGCAGCGGCGCGTCTTACAATGGTCACTCGACAGCACCACCCCCGAAAGGAGTGCGCCCATGCACCAATGGATCCTCAGCGCGGTCCTCACCGTCGTCATCCTGCTCGGCGCCACCGCGAGCCAGGCACCGTTCGCCCAGGAGAAGAAGACCCCGGAGCTGAAGGACGTGATCAACGTGCTCCCCAAGTTCGCCATCCCGATGCGCGAGGTCGGCGATCGGTTCCAGAACATGTACTTCGCCGCCAAGGGCGGTAACTGGGGTCTGGCGTTCTACATGTCGAAGTACATGAACGGTGCGATGAACCCGGCGAAGATCACGAAACCCGACGAGTATCCGATGTGGAGCGGCTTCTACGAGAGCTCGATCGAGCCGGTCAACAAGGCGATCATGGCCAAGGACTTCCCCGCGTTCGAGAAGGCGTACAACGAGGCGATCAAGGGCTGCAACACGTGCCACGCCGGGATGGGCTATGCGTTCATCCAGGTCCACCGGCTGAAGACGCCGCCGGACCAGGGCGTCAACTACACGCTGAAGTCCAAGGGCGAGGACGTCCCGAAGTAGCCGTCCGTGTCGCCGGCGGCGCGGTTGACAGCGACCGCGCCACCGGACGACCATTCCCGGCTGTGAGCATGTCGCCGTCGCTGCGGCTCGGCGTCGTCTACGACTTCCGCAACCCGCCGGACTCCGGCCTCCGCACCGCCGACCTCTACGCGGAGATCCTCGAGCAGGTGGCCTGGCTCGACGGCCTGGGCCTGGACCTCGTGTGGTTCACCGAGCACCACTTCGTGGACGACGGCTACCTGCCCTCGTGGACGCCGGTGGCCGGCGCGATGGCGGCGCGCACGACGCGCGTGCGCTTCTCGTCCGACATCTGCCTGCTGCCGTTCGCCAACCCCGTGCGCCTGGCCGAGGACCTCGCCGTGCTCGACAACCTGAGCGGCGGCCGTGTCGAGCTCGGCGTCGGCATGGGCTACGCGCCGCACGAGTTCCGCGGCTTCGGCATCCCGCTGCCCCAGCGCCTCTCGCGCATGGAGGAAGGGTTGCAGGTGCTGCAGCGCTGCTTCGCCGGCGAGCGCTTCAGCTTCCACGGCGCCCGCTATCACTTCGACGACGTCGTCATCCGGCCACGCTACGTGCAGCCGGGCGGGCCGCCGCTGTGGATCGCGGCCATGTCCGCCGAGGGCGCCCGCCGGGCGGCGCGCTTCGACGCCCACCTGCTGCCGCAGGGCGAGCGCGGCCAGGTGCTCGATCCCTGGCGCGAGGCCGTGCGCGCCGCCGGGCGCGACCCGGCCGCCCGCCGCGTGGGCATCATCCGCGCCTGCTTCGTCAGCGACGATCCGCCGCGCGACTGGCCGGCGGTGCGCGCCGCCGAGCGCTATCGCGGCCAGCTCTACGAGCGCTTCTTCGCCGAGAGCGCCAGGAGCGCTCGTGGTACCGCGCCGGCGCGCGGATCCCGCAGACGTGGGTGGTGGGCGACGTCGGGCACTGCGTGGCCGAGCTGTCCGCGTTCATCGCCGAGCACGGCATCACCGACCTGGTGACGTGGGCGGTGCCGCCCGGCCTGCGGCCGGCGCAGATGAGCGCGAGCCTGGAGCGCTTCGCCCGCGAGGTGGCGCCGCGGCTGCGGCGCCTCAGCCCTTGACGGAGCCGGTGGCCAGCCCTTCCACCATCCAGCGGTGGATGAACATGTAGAGCGCGACGACGGGCAGGCTCGTGATGACCGAGGCCGCCATCAGCTCGCCCCAGTGGAAGACGTCGCCGTAGATCAGCAGATTGAGCCCCACCGGCACCGTGATCGTGCGCTCGTCCTGGATGAAGACCAGCGCGTAGAGGAACTCGTTCCAGGACAGCGTGAACGCGAAGATGGCCGAGGCCACGATGCCGGGCGCGGCCAGCGGCAGCAGCACCCGGCGCAGCGCCGTCATCTGGCTGGCGCCGTCCACCAGCGCCGCCTCCTCCAGCTCGCGCGGCAGGGCCTTGAAGAAGCCGATGAGCAGCCAGGTGCAGAACGGCACGGTGAACGTCGGGTAGGACAGGAACAGCGACGTCAGGTGATTCGTCGTCCCCAGCTCGGCCAGCACGCGGTAGAGCGGGATGAACAGCAGCGCGGGCGGCACCAGATAGAGGCACAGGATGAGCGTCGCCACCCACTCGCGCCCCGGAAACCGCAGCCGCGCGACGGCATAGCCGCTCAGCGTCGCGATGATGGTCGTGACGGCGGTGACGACCACCGCCGTGGTCAGGCTGTTGCGGAGCCAGAGTGGGAACCGGGTCTCGTTCCAGAGGCCGGTGTAGTTGTCCCAGGTGAACGGCCGCGGCACGTAGATGCTCGTCGCGAACTGGATCTGCTCGTACGTCTTGAACGACATGTTCGCGATCCACCAGAACGGGACGAGCACGACGAGCACGAAGGTGACGAGGCCGCCGATGGCCAGGACCGTGCCGGATCCGCGGGGTCGGTGCGGCCTCATGTCAATCCTTGTCCCGGAGCAGATAGCGGCTGACCAGCGCGATGCCGACCACCAGCAGCGGCACCAGGAAGATCGAGATCGTCACCCCGCGCGCCCAGCGCAGCTGGTTGAACGCCACGTCGTAGGAGTAGGTGGCGAAGATCTGCGTCGCCGTCCCGGGGCCGCCGCGGGTCATCACGTACACGATGTTGAAGTCGTTGATGGTCCAGATGAACGACAGGAGGATCGTCACGATCATGATGTGCTTGAGCCCCGGCAACGTCACGTGCCACCAGCGCCGCCACATGCTGGCGCCGTCGACCGACGCGGCCTCGTAGAGCTCGGACGGGATGCTCTGCATCGCCGCCAGGTACGACACGCCGAAGAACGGGAAGCCCCGCCACCAGTTGGCCACGATGACGGCCGCCATCGCGCCGGCCGGCGTGGCCATGAACGCGATCGGGTGGCCGAGCACCCCCAGGTCCATGAGCGCGCTGTTGAGGAAGCCGCGCCCGGGGAAGGCGTCGAACATCCAGCGCCACGTCAGCGCGATGATCACCGTCGAGGTGATCCACGGCAGCAGCAGCAGGCCGCGGAAGAAGTTGCGCCAGCGCCAGGTGTTGGCCAGCACGAGGGCCATCGCCAGCCCGGTGATGATCTTCAGGGCGACGGAGCCGAGCGTGAAGACGAAGCTGTTGACGGCGACGGTGCGAAACGTGTCGTCGTTGATCAGGTAGAGGTAGTTCTTGAGGCCGACGAAGCGCTCGGGATAGCCGACGAGTTTGTCCGTGAACGACAGCCAGACGGCCCGGTAGAGCGGATAGACGACGAGCCCGCCCACCAGGACGAAGAGCGGCGCCAGCAGCACGAGCGCCGTGCCGGCGTCCCCGCGCCAGGCCCGGCGGGACCGCGTGGACGGGCGCGCGACCGC
>DASSLH010000672.1:0-12757 GCA_035689625.1 Candidatus Methylomirabilota bacterium
ATTGGCGAACGAAATCTTGGTCGCAAGGAAGGCGTTTGAGGCGTATTTGATCATCTCGGCGCTGGCGACGTCGGTGATGATCATCGGCCGCTCCAGCGGCGCGTACAGCTCCAGCAGCGTCATCGCGACCTGCTGGTTGGGCGCCCCGATGACGATGCGATCCGGACGCAGCGTGTCCTCGATGGCCGAGCCCTCGCGCAGGAACTCCGGGTTGGAGACCACGTCGAACGGCACCGGCCGGGCCTGGTGCCGCTCGATCACCTCGCGCACGAGGTCGCCGGTGCCGACCGGCACGGTGGACTTGTTGACGACCACCGTGTAGCGCTCCATGGCCTGCGCGATGCCGCGGGCCACGTCCTCGACGGCGCCGAGATCGGCCTGGCCGTCCGGCTTGGGCGGCGTGCCCACCGTGATGAAGACGATCACCGAGCGACGGACCGCGGCGGCGAGGTCGGTCGTGAAGGCCAGGCGGCCGTCGGCGACGTTGCGGGCCACCATCTCCTCGAGGCCGGGCTCGTAGATCGGCATGCGGCCCGCGTCGAGGTCGGCGATCTTGGCGGCGTCGTTGTCGACGCAGAGGACGTCGTTACCGAGGTCGGCGAAGACGGCGCCGGTCACCAAGCCCACGTACCCGGTGCCGACGACGCAGATGTTCATGGCGGATGGCACTCATGATAGCAAGCAGGCGGGGCCCGGCGACCGGCGAAAAAGCCCGGACGATCAGCGATCGGGCGACGGCGGGGGCGGCGTCAGGCGGCCTCCGGGCCGTCGTCGTCGATGGCCGCGTCCTCGTCGCCCAGGTGCTCGCGCGCGTCCCGCACCGCGTCGGTCAGCGTGTCGAAGCGCTGGCCGGAGATCGAGATGGTGTTGCTCTCCTCGTCCCGCGCCTTCCACATCCACTCACGGCGATGGCGGCCGACCGGCACGAACTGCACCTTCACGCTCCCGGTATTTGAAAAACTTTGCATCCCGCTCTCCCCTTCTTCCCTCGTGAGCCGGGTTCGGCTTGGCGTAGGAGAGGAGCTGCAAGGCGGGTGCCAGTCAGGCGGGTTCGTCCGCCTCGGCGGCGACCCACCGGAAGAAGACGATCGTGAAGGCGGCGACCGGGATGAGGCCCGACGGCACCCACATGATGATGCCGCCCAGGCGCTGGTCGGCCAGCGGCGCGAGATCGACGACCCGCGGCGCCGCGGCGTAGAAGGGGAAGAGGACCTGCTCGGCGGCGGTGATCATCGCCGCCACCACCGTCATCGGCATCCCGAACACGAACAGGTAGAGCAGCTGTCCGGCGTACGGCAGCGGCGGCAGCCGCCGCGACGGCGAGGCGATCGGCCACCAGCCCAGCACCGCCGTCGCGATCAGCACCAGGTGCTCGACGATGTGCCAGCCGTGGATCTCGAGCGCCAGCTCGTAGGGCGCCGGCAGGTGCCAGGCGATGAGGCCCACGGCATAGAGCGAGAACGCCGGCAGCGGCCGCGTCAGCGCGCGGGCCACGGCGGCCGGCCCGCGGCGGGCCAGCACCGGCGCCAGCAGCGCGTCGGCCATCCGCGGGGGCAGCCCGGTGAGCAGCAATGGCGGCACCACCAGCGTCAGCACGAGGTGCTGGACCATGTGCGCGGAGAAGAGGTAGCCGTCGCTGAGGTCGTGCAGGGGCCCGTTGAGCGCGAGCAGCAGCGCGGCCAGCGCGCCCAGGAACCGCGCGGCCTGGACGGGCCGGGGCGGGCTCGTGCGCGCGGCCCAGGCGTAGAGCGCGGCCAGCAGGCCGGCGCCGACGACGACTTCGGGATGGATCGAGTGCAGCGACCACGCGAACGGTGACGCCGGCATGACTCAGTGGTGGAGCAGCAGGAAGGCCCCGGACAGGGTCATGAGGGCGATGCCGAGCAGGATCGCGATGATCAGCGGCCCCACGAACACGAACGTCAGCGGGCGCGCGTCGTACCGCAGGTGCATGAAGAACATCACGACCAGCATGAACTTCGCCATCGACATGACGAGCAGCAGCGGCACGATGATCGGCGTCAGCTGCCGGATGTAGATGACACCGACCTCCAGCGCGGTGACGGCGCTGAGGATCAGCGCCACCTTGACGTAGGTGGCGACGGAGGCGTGCTCGTGCGGCGCGTCGGCGGCGGCCGGGTGGTGGTCGCTCACGGGATCAGGTAGATGACCGTGAAGATGATGATCCACACGATGTCCACGAAGTGCCAGTAGAGGCCCACGATCTCGACCTTGGTCGAGTCGCGCACGTCGAGGCGGCCGCGCAGGTCGAGGATCCACAGCGTGAGCAGCAGCGCCACGCCGAGGGTGACGTGGCCGCCGTGGAAGCCGGTCAGCACGAAGAAGGTCGAGCCGAACAGGTTCTGCTGCAGCGTCAGCCCCTCGTGCACGAACGAGGTGAACTCGTAGGCCTGGAAGCCCAGGAAGATCATCCCGAAGAACGCGGTGCCGAACAGCCACAGCCGCGCCTGCCGCCGGTCGCCCCGCTGCACGGCGGCCAGCGCCAGCACCATGAGCAGCGAGGACATCAGCAGATCGAACGTGGACACCGAGGTCACCGGGATGTTCAGGATCTGGTGCGGGTAGGGGCCGATCGGGCTCTGGCCCTTGTAGGCCAGGTAGGTCGCGATCATCGTGCCGAAGAACAGGCACTCCGAGCCCAGGAAGACCCACATCGCGAGCTTGCGGTGGTCCACCCCCAGGTTGCCGACCTGCTCGACGTGGGCCGGGTTGCGGTGGTGCTCGAGCGCGAAGGACCAGGCGCCGACCACGAGCACGAGCGCGCCGAGCACGACCAGGGCCAGGCTGGTGAGCGCGCCGATGGCGGCGATGACGGCGCCGGCGGCGGTCACCAGCGGCCAGAACGAGCCGGCCGGCAGGTGGATGCCGTGCGGCTCCGGGTTGGCCGGCAGGGGCGCCGGCTTGCGGCCGCGGCTGTCGCCGTGCTTCTCGCGCCAGAACGTGTCGCGCCCGTACACGGGCGGGATGACGTCGAAGTTGTGCGGCGGCGGCGGCGACGACGTGCGCCACTCCAGCGTGCGGCCGTCCCACGGATCGGCCGGCGCCACCGCGCCGTGGCGCAGCGAGCGCACGGCGTTGACCATGAACAGCAAGATCGAGAGCCCGATGCCGAACGCGCCGATCGTGGACATCAGGTTCCAGAACTCCCAGCCCCGCCCCGGCAGGTAGGTGTAGATCCGCCGCGGCATGCCGATGGCGCCCAGGTAGTGCTGGGGGAAGAACGTCAGGTTGAAGCCCACGAACAGGATCCAGAACTGCACGCGCCCCAGCCGCTCGTCGAGCAGCCGCCCGGTGATCTTCGGCCACCAGTAGTAGGCCCCGGCCAGCAGCCCCATGAGGCTGCCGCCGATGAGCACGTAGTGGAAGTGCGCCACCACGAAGTAGCTGTCAGTCTGCTGCAGGTCCACCGGCGGCGAGGCGTGCATGACGCCGCTGAGGCCGCCGATGGTGAACAGCGCCACGAGGCCGACCGCGTAGTGGAGCGCCACCGTCGGTCGCAGGCGGCCGCCCCACAGTGTCGCCAGCCAGTTGAAGATCTTCACGCCGGTCGGGATCGCGATCAGCATGGTGCCGATCGAGAAGAACGCGTCGGCGACCGGGCCCATGCCGGCCGCGAACATGTGGTGGCTCCAGACGCCGAAGCCGAAGAAGCCGATCAGCACGCCCGAGTAGATGACGACGGGAGCGCCGAACAGCGGCTTGCGCGCGAAGACCGGCAGCACCTCGGACGTGATGCCGAACGCCGGCAGGATGAGGATGTAGACCTCGGGGTGGCCGAAGATCCAGAACAGGTGCTGCCAGAGGTGCAGGTCGCCGCCGGCCGTCACGTCGTAGAAGTGGGTGCCGAAGAACCGGTCGAACATCAGGAACACGAGGCCGATCGTGATGGGCGGGAACGCCAGCACGATGAGGAACTGCACCACCAGCGTCATCCACACGAACACCGGCATCCGCATCAGCGTCATGCCGGGGGCGCGCATGTTGAGGATCGTGACGATGAAGTTGACGCCCGCCATCACCGACGAGGCGCCCAGGATCTGCAGGCTCAGCAGCCAGAAGTCGATGTTGTGCCCCGGCGAGAACTGGCGCAGCGTGAGGCTGGTGTAGCCGAACCAGCCGCCGTCGGGCACGGCGCCGACCAGGAAGCTCGAGTTCAGGAACAGCCCGCCCAGCAGGAAGATCCAGTAGGAGAGCGCGTTCAGCCGGGGGAAGGCGACGTCACGGGCGCCGATCATCAGCGGCGTCATGTAATTGAACAGCGCCGCGCTGAACGGCATGATCGCCAGGAACACCATCGTGGTGCCGTGCATCGTGAACAGCTCGTTGAACCGCTCCGCGCTGACGACGGTGTTCAGCGGCCGGGCCAGCTGCAGGCGGATGATCAGCGCCTCGAGGCCCCCGATGAGGAAGAACACGAACGCGGTGCACCCGTAGAGGATGCCGATGCGCTTGTGGTCCACGGTGGTGATCCACGACCACAGCCCGCTGGCGGCCGGCGCGTGCACGGCGGCCTGGTGGCGGAACAGGCTGGCCTCGTGCGTGGCCACTACTTGAGCCCCACCAGGTAGGCGGCGACCGCCCGGGCGTCGGCGTCGCTCAGGTGCAGGTTCGGCATCTTGGTGCCCGGCTTGTGCGCGGGCGGGTCCTTGACCCAGGCGGCGACGTTGTCCACGTTGGTCGGCCACAGGCCGGCGCCGAAGAGCGCCCGGCCGCCGAAGTGCGTGAGGTCGGGGCCGAGGACGCCGGCCGAGACGCCACGGACGGTGTGGCAGCCCACGCAGGCGTTGCGGGCGAAGACGTCCTTGCCCTGCACGGCGTCACCGCTGGGCTCCGCGGCCGGCGCCCTCTGGCCGGCCACCCAGCGATCGAAGGCCGCCGGCTCCTCGACGATGACGCGCAGCTGCATGTTGGCGTGGGAGGCGCCGCAGAACTCCGCGCACTGGCCATAGTACTCGCCCGTCTTCTCCGGCGTCATCGTGATGCGGTTGAGCCGGCCGGGGACGACGTCACGCTTGCCGCCGAGCTGCGGCACCCAGAAGCTGTGGATGACGTCGGGGCCTTCGAGCGCGAACACGACGGGCCGGCCCACCGGCACGTGCAGCTCGTTGGCCGTCACGACGTCCAGCTTGGGATAGCGGAACTCCCACCACCACTGCCAGCCGCGCACGGTGACCTCCAGCGCGTTGGGCGGCGCCGCGGCGCTCTGGGTGCGGAAGATGACCTGGATCGTGGGGATGGCGATGATCAGGAGGATCAGCGCCGGCGCGATCGTCCAGCCGATCTCCATCGCCGTGTGGCCGTGGATCTGGCGCGGCAGCGTCGTGTCGTCGCTCCCCCGCGCGCGGAAGCGCGTGAGCACGATGCCGAGGACCACGAAGACCACGGCGCCGATGATCGCCGTGGCCCACGTGATGATCGTGTAGAGAGACAGGATCGAGCGGTTGAGGTCGGAGCGGGCGACGACCGTGGACATCGGGCCGTCCCACGCGCAGCCCCCCGCCAGCGCGGCGGCGGCGAGCAGCGCGAGGCGGACAGAGAGGCGGACTCGCCGGCCGGCGCGGGGATTCACGGGGCCAGACGGTAACGCGTGGCCGCGAAGTGCGCAAGCGCCATGACGCGCGCCCGGCTCACGCGGCGAGGGTGAGCAGCGTGTGCAGCAGGACGTTGGCCCCGCGCTCGATGGCGTCGGCGTCGCTGGTCTCGTCCACGCGGTGGCTCTTGCCGCCCCGGGAGGGGATGAACAGCATCCCGGCGTCGGTGATCAGCGCGAGGTTCTGGGCGTCGTGGCCGGCCGCGGAGTACAGCGTCGTGCAGGCGAGGCCGAGCGCCTCGCAGCCGGCCGCCACCGCCGCCTGCACCCGCGGCGAGCAGGTCACCGGCGTCGTCGCTGACATCCGGCGCGGCTCGGCCCGCAGCCCGCGGCGGCCGGCGATCTCGTGGGCCAGCGCCTCGCAATCGGCGGCCAGGCGCTCCAGCGTCGCCGCGTCGGCGCTGCGCATCTCGTGCACCAGCTCGGCGCGCCCCGGCACGATGTTGCTCACGGCCGGATGCACGGCGACGACGCCGACGTTGGTGACGCTGCGGCCGCCGCCGCGCTCGACGACGAGGTCGCGCGCGCGCAGCGCGTACTCGGCCGCGCCCAGGAAGGCGTCGCGGCGCCGCTCCATCGGCGTGGTGCCGGCGTGGTCGGCCTGGCCGTGGAAGACCACGCGCGTGCGCCGCACGCCCACGATCGAGTCCACCACCGCGATCGGCACCCCGGCCTCGTCCAGTCGCGGCCCCTGCTCGATGTGCAGCTCGACGTAGGCGTGCACGGCGCCGTCGGGGGCGCGCGCCTCGGGCGCGCGCTGGGCGTCGAAGCCGGCGCGCGCCATGGCGTCCACGAGCCGCTCGCCGTCCACCGCGGCCATGGCCGGGATGGCGGCGACGTCCAGCCGGCCGCAGAACGCCCGCGAGCCGAACAGGCTGCCGTAGCGGCCCTCCTCGTCGCTCCAGGCCGCCAACGCCAGCGGCCGGCGCGGCACGGCGCCGGACTCGCGAATGCTCTGGATCGCCTCGAGCCCTGCCAGCACGCCGAGCGCGCCGTCGAGGATGCCGCCCTCGGGCACCGTGTCGATGTGCGAGCCGGTCAGCACGACGGGCGCGGCGGCGCTGAAGCCGGCCGCGCCGAGGCCCCCGAAGACGTTGCCGGCCGGGTCCACCCAGCCGGTCAGGCCCGCCGCGGCGATCTCGGCCAGCAGCCAGGCGCGCGCCTGCTCGTGGGCCGGGCTCCAGCAGGAGCGGGTGACGCCACCGCCGGCGAGGGCGCCGAAGCGAGCGAGGGCGGCGATGCGCGAGTGAAGCCGGGCGGCGTTCACGCCGGTCATGGACGACCGAGTATATCGTCTTGACTTCGCGGCCGGGGGGTTCCTAGAATGAACCACCGTTCATTTGCACCGCCTCACCTCGCAGGACGTAGGAGGAGGCTCGTGGACTTCACACTGACCCCCGACCAGGAAAAGTTCCGGGAGCGAGTCCGCTCCTGGCTCAAGAGCAACATCCCCCCCGAGTGGAAGTCGCTGGGCTCGACCGAGGTCCCCCGTCCGGAGGCCTACGAGTTCCTCCGCAAGTGGCAGGGCAAGCTGCACGAGGGCGGCCTCATCGGCGTGACCTGGCCCAAGGAGTATGGCGGCCAGGGCCTGACCTTCGTGGAGGAGATGATCCTGCACGAAGAGATGTCGCTTCAGAAAGCGCCGCCGATGCTCAACGTGCTGGGCGTGGGGATGGCCGGCCCGACGATCATCGCGTATGGGACTGAAGAGCAAAAGAAACGATATCCAGCGAAGATTCTCAGCTGCGAGGAGATCTGGTGTCAGGGCTACTCCGAGCCCAACGCCGGCTCCGATTTGGCATCGCTGCAGACGCGGGCGGTCAGGGACGGCGAGCACTACGTCATCAACGGCCAGAAGGTGTGGACGTCGCTGGCCCACATGGCCGACTGGATGATGCTGCTGGCGCGCACCGATCCCGACGTGCCCCGGCACAAGGGCATCACCTACTTCCTGCTCGACATGCACGCGCCCGGCGTGAGCGTGAAGCCGCTCAAGCAGATCACCGGCGACGCCGAGTTCAACGAGGTCTTCTTCGACAACGTGCGGGTGCACGAGCGCCAGGTCCTGGGCGGCGTCAACAACGGCTGGGCGGTGGGCCTCACCACGCTGATGTACGAGCGCCTTGCGCTCGGCTTCGGCCTGCAAGTACGGCTGCGCATCGCGCTGGAGTCGCTGATCGAGATGGCCCGGCGGGTGGAGAAGACCGGCCGCGTGATCACCAAGGACCCGGTCATGCGGCAGAAGCTCGTGCAGCTCTGGATCGACACCGAGGCGCTCAAGTACACGGGCGCCCGTGCCATCACCAAGCTGCTCAAGGGCGAGCTGCCGGGCCCCGAGGCGTCCACCGGCAAGATGGGCTGGGTCGAGACGCACCAGCGGCTGCAGGAGCTGGCGATGGAGATCGAGGGCCCGTACTCGCAGCTCACCAAGGGCTCCGACCGGGCGGTGGACGGCGGGGTGTGGCAGTATGGCTTCCTCCGCTCGCGGGCCAACTCCATCGAGGGTGGCACGACGGAGGTCCAGAAGAACATCATCGGCGAGCGCGTGCTCGGCTTGCCGAAAGGATAAGGGGCGGGGCCATGGACTTCGGATTCAACCAGGAGCAGGAGCTCCTCCGGGCGACCGCGCGCAAGTTCTTCGAGAACGAGTGCGCCTCGGAGTTCGTGCGCAAGCGCATGGCCGAGCCGGCCGGCGTCACCGACGAGTTCTGGAAGAAGCTGGCCGAGCAGGGCTGGCTGGGCCTGATCTATCCCGAGGAGCACGGCGGCAGCGCGCTCGGCTTCGTGGACCTCACCGTGCTGATGGAGGAGATGGGCCGCGCGGTCATGCCGGGGCCGTTCTTCTCCACGGTGCTGCTGGGCGGACTGACGATCCTCGAGGCGGGCTCGGCGGCGCAGAAGAAGGAGTGGCTTCCGAAGATCGCCGAGGGCGAGGCCAAGGCCACGCTGGCCTTCACCGAGCCCAACGCGCGCTGGGACGCCGCCGCCGTCACCGCGACGGCCAAGGAGAGCGGCGGCAAGTACACGCTGCACGGCACCAAGCTGTTCGTGCTCGACGCCCACGTGGCCGACGTCATCGTGGTCGCCGCGCGCACCCGCGAGGGCAAGCGCCCCGAGGACGGGCTGAGCCTGTTCCTGGTGCCCAAGGGCGCCAAGGGGCTCGAGGTCAAGCTGCTGCCGACGATGGACCAGACGCGCAAGCTGTGCGAGGTCGCGCTCAACGACGTCAGCGTGCCCCCCGACGCGCTGCTCGGCGCCAGGGACCAGGCGTGGGCGCCGCTGGCGCGCGTGCTCGATCGCGCCACCGTCGCGCTCTGCGCCGAGATGTGCGGCGGCGCCCAGCGCGTGCTCGACATGACGACGGAGTACGCGAAGATCCGCGTCGCCTTCGGCAAGCCGATCGGCTCCTACCAGGGCGTCAAGCACCGCGCCGCCGACATGCTGGTCGAGGTGGAGAACGCCAAGTCGCTGACGTACTACGCGGCGTGGGCGGTGGACGAGAACGTGCCGGAGGCGCCGCTGGCCGCCTCGATGGCCAAGGCCTACGTCTCCGACGCCTACCGCCGCACGGCCGGCGCCGGCATCCAGCTGCACGGCGGCATCGGCTTCACCTGGGAGCATGACCTGCATCTCTACTTCAAGCGCGCGAAGTCGTCGGAGTTCACGTTCGGCGACGCCGGCTATCACCGCGAGCGCGTCGCGCAGCTGATCAATCTGTAGCTGGTTTCGCCACCGCGCGATCGATCGATCAGGGCGCCCCTCGGCGCCCTGATCGCTTTTCGGTGCTACAACGGTGAGGAGATGACCGCGCCATCCACGCCGGTCGAGCCGCGCCCCGCCGCATCCGTCGTCATCGTCCGCGACGCCGCGCCCGGGGGGGCGGAGCCGCTCGAGGTCTGGATGATCCGGCGCAAGAAGACCATGAAGTTCCTCGGCGGCTACTACGCGTTTCCCGGCGGGCGCGTGGACACGGGCGACGCCGGTGCCGCCGCGCTGGCGGCCGTGCACGGCCTCGACGTGGCGGGCGCCGCCGCGATCTTCCCGGCCCAGGGCGAGCTGCCGGCGCTGGCGTTCTGGATCACCGCCGTGCGCGAGCTGCTCGAGGAAAGCGGCATCCTGCTGGCGTGCGACGCCGGCGGCGAGCCGATCGCCGCGCGTCGGCCCGCCACGCTCGAGACGCTCACGCGCCTGCGCAAGGACTTGATGGCTGGCGCCTCCCTGCCGGCCTTGCTGGCGCGCGAGGACTGGCGGCTCGACCTGCGAGGCCTGCGCTACCTGTCACACTTCATCACGCCGACGTCGAGCCCGATCCGTTTCACCGCGCGGTTCTTCCTCTGCCGTCTGCCCGACGACCAGGCGCCGGCGCTGTTCACGGAAGAAACGTCGGAGGCGTTCTGGATCCATCCCGGCGAGGGCTACCGGCGCTTCATCGCCGGCGACATGGCGATGGCCGAGCCCGCGGAGTACGGCCTCGGCTACCTCGCGCAGTTCGCCTCGCTCGACGAGCTGTGGGGCGCCCACGCCGACGGTCGCCACAAGTTCCACGGCGTGAGCGAGCGCATGGACGTCGCCTGGGCGACCTTCGACTGGAAGGCGAACCGCTTCGGCTGAGCGGCGCTTACCCGTGATAGTCGCCGCCGTTGACGTGGATGACCTGGCCGACGAGATAGCGCGCGGCGTCGGTCGCCAGGAACACCACCACGTCGGCGATGTCGTCGGGCTCCCCCAGCCGCCCGCTGGGGTTCGCGCGAGCGAGCGCGGCGAGCGCGTCCTCGGTGTTGCCCAGGCGCGGCATGGCGGTGTTCACGATGCCCGGCGCGATCGCGTTCACGCGGATGCCGTGCGGCGCCAGCTCCCGGGCCATGCCGCGCGTGAGGCCGACGATGCCGAGCTTGCTGGCCATGTAGGCTGTCGCCCGCATCGAGCCGCGGTAGGGCGCGCCCGAGGCGAGATTGACGATGGTGCCCGGCCGCTTGGCGGCCACCATGCGGCGCGCCGCCTCCTGCGAGCAGACGAACGTGGCCTTGAGGTTGGTGTCGAGCACGGCGTCCCACGTCGCCTCGGCGAGCTCGAGGAACGGCGCCCGCGGGAAGATGGCGGCGTTGTTCACGAGGACGTCGAGCGGCCCCAGCGCCCGCTCGGCGTCGGCGACGAGGCGCCGCGCCTGCTCGGCCCTGGCGACGTCGGCGCCGAGCGTCACGGCGCGCCGTCCGAGCGCGGCGATCTCCGCCGCCGCTGACGTCGCGGCCGGCTCGTCGTCCAGGAAGTTGAGCGCCACGTCGGCGCCCGCCGCGGCGAACCGGAGCGCGATGGCGCGCCCGATGCCGCGCTGGGCGCCGGTCACCAGCACGACCTTGCCCGCGCACGACGGTGCGGCGTTCATGGCGCCCAGGTGTACCACACCTGCGGCGGCGGTCGCCCCGGCCGTGCTATACACGCCTCATGATCGCGCGCGGCCGCCTGGCGCGCTGGACGCTGGTCCTCGCCGGGTTCCTCTTCCTCGTCGTCGGCATCCTGATGCTGATGGACCCGCGGCTGCTACAGGGGCTGGGCTTTCGCCTGGAGAGTCCGATCGCGGTCAGCGAGGTGCGGGCGACCTACGGCGGCATGCACGTCTTCGTGGGCCTGCTGCTGCTGGTCGGCGCCTTCGCCGTGCGCATCCGTGACGCGGCGCTGCTGATCCTGGCCACCTACACGGTCGGCGTCGTCGTCGGCCGCGTCGTCGGCTTCGTCGTGGACGGCTGGCCGGGCCCGCTGGTCGCCCTGTTCCTGGCCCCCGAGGCGCTGGCCGCGGTGCTGGCGACGCTCCTGCTGATCGTCCGCCGCTCGCCCTAGACTGGGGTCCCGATGGCCAACGCGGTCAGCGCCTTCGTCGACGACACCGCGGTCGGCCGGGGCGGCGCCCGCCCGGCGATCGTCACCCCGGCCGGCGTCACGACGTACCGCGAGCTGCTGGCGCTCACGGCGCGCGCCGCCAACGTGCTGCGCGGCCTCGGCCTGGAGCCGGAGCAGCGCGTGGCGCTGCTGCTGCCCGACGGTGTGGAGTGGGCGGCGACGTTCTTCGGCGCGCTGCGCATTGGCGCGGTGGCGGTGCCGCTCAACACGCGCCTGTCACCGGCCGATCTCGTGGCGCTGCTGCGCGACAGCCGCGCGCGTGTCCTCGTGGCCGAGGCGCCGCTGCTGGCGCCGCTGCGGCCGCTGCTCGGCGAGCTGCCCTACCTGCGCGCGATCGTGCCGACCGGCAACGGCGCCGGCACGCTGGGCGCGCTGCTGGCGGCCGCTGCCCCCGAGTGCGCGCCGGAGGCGATGAGCGGCGACGACATGGCGTTCTGGCTCTACACGTCGGGCACGACCGGCGGGCCCAAGGCGGCCGTGCACCTGCACCGCGACCTGGTGGCCTGCCGGCACTACGGCGTCGACGTGCTGGACGCCTCCGACGCCGACCGGATGCTGGCGACCTCGCGCCTGTTCTTCGCCTACGCGCTCGGCAGCGCGCTGCTGATCCCGTGCTACGTCGGCGCCCAGGCGTACTTCGACCCGGCGTGGCCGGAGCCCGATCGCGTCGCCCGCGCGGTGCGCGCGTTCGCGCCGACGCTGTTCTTCTCCGTGCCGACGTTCTATCGCCGCCTGCTGCAGGCCAGGCTGCCGCGCGACACGTTCCGCTCGGTGCGCGCCTGCGTGTCGGCGGGCGAGCCGCTGCCGGCCGAGCTCTACACCGCCTGGCGCGAGCGCTTCGACGTGGACGTGCTGGACGGCCTGGGCGCCACCGAGACGATCTTCATGGTCCTGTCCAACCGCCCCGGGCGCAGCCGCGCCGGCGCGGCCGGCGTGCCGGTGCCGGCCAGCGAGGTGCGCCTGCTCGACGCCGAGGGCCGGCCGGTCGCCGACGGGCAGCCCGGCGTCCTGCACGTGCGCACGCCGTCGCTGGGGCCCGGCTACTGGAACCACGTGGACGCCACGCGCCGCGCGTTCGTCGGGGAGTGGTTCCGCACGGGCGACGTCATGACGCGCGACCCCGACGGCTTTCACGTCCACGTCGGCCGCGACGACGACCTCTTCAAGGTGGCCGGCATGTGGGTGCCGCCGGCCGAGGTCGAGGCCGTCCTGCGCGCGCATCCCGGCGTGGCCGACGCCGCCGTCGTCGGC
>DASSLH010000673.1:0-2811 GCA_035689625.1 Candidatus Methylomirabilota bacterium
CTGGCCGGCGCCGCGCCCCGGCCGTTCGTGCCGCTGCTGCCGATGCTGGCCGAGATCGCGACGGACTTCGACGAGGTGCTGCGCGCGCACGGCGGCCGCACGGCGCTCGAGTTCAAGTACGACGGCGCCCGCGTGCAGGTCCATCGCGAGGGCGAGCGCGTCGGCGTGTGGACGCGCCGCCTGTCCGACGTCACCGGCAGCCTGCCCGACGTCGTCGCCGTCGCCCGCGCGCTGCCGGGCGCGCCGTTCATCCTGGACGGCGAGGTCGTCGCGCTGGACGCCACCGGGCGGCCGCTGCCGTTCCAGGAGCTGATGCGGCGCTTCCGCCGCGTGCATGGCGTGGAGGCGCTGGCGCGCGAGATGCCGCTGGCGCTGCACTTCTTCGACTGCCTCATGGTGGAGGGCCGCTCGCTGATCGCGGCGCCCTACGCCGAGCGCTGGGAGGCACTGGCGCGCGTCACCGGCGGCCGCGACCTGGCCGAGCGCGCGATCGTGCAGGACGCGGCGGCGGCGCAGGCCTTCCGCAGCCGGGCGCTGGCGGCTGGCCACGAGGGCGTGATGGCCAAGGACCTCGCCAGCGCCTACGAGCCGGGCGGGCGCGGCAAGCGCTGGTTCAAGCTGAAGGTCGCCGAGACGGTGGACTGCGTGATCGTCGCCGCCGACCGCGGCTCCGGCCGCCGCATCGGCTGGCTGTCGAACTATCACCTGGCCGTGCGCGAGGGCGCGGGCTTCGCGGAGGTCGGCAAGACGTTCAAGGGCCTCACCGACGCCGAGTTCGCGGCGATGACCGACCGGCTGCGCGCGCTGGCCGTCGAGGACGACGGCTACACCGTCCGCGTGCGGCCCGAGGTCGTGGTCGAGGTCGAGTACAACGAGATCCAGCGTAGCCCGACGTATCCCTCGGGGCTGGCGCTACGCTTCGCCCGCATCGCGCGCATCCGCGAGGACAAGGCGCCGGGCCAGGCGACCACGCTCGAGGAGCTGCGCGCGCTCTACGAGCGGCAGTTCGCGACCAAGGGCCGGGCCGGGCGAACCGTTCGGCCTCGGCGCCTGGTGTAGAATCGCGCGACGTGAGCGCGCGCGTCTCCACCGGCATTCCCTCGCTCGACGCGATGCTGGGCGGCGGTCTGCTGCCCGGCACGCTGGCCGTCGTCTATGGCGCCACCGGCATCGGCAAGACGCACCTCGGCCTCACCTTCGCCGACCACGGGCAGGCGGCCGACGGCGCCCGCGGCGTGATCTTCGACATGAACGGGCGCGGCGACTCCCAGCAGCACGCCGAGTACGCGGAGCGGCTGTTCGGCTGGTCGCTGGGCGAGTGGACCCACACCGTGCCGCCGATGAGCGATCCCTATCCGCCGGCCGACCAGCTGGCCGCGTACTACTCCAACGCGTTCCGGTGGGTCGGCCGCACGCGCGACTTCCAGGTGCCCACGCCGGACGGCTCGCTGGAGTTCGACTGGAACTGGAAGGCGACCTACAACCAGGTGCTCTACACCGTGCGCCCGTTCTTCTACTTCCACTTCGCCCATGGCACGCGGCGCGTGGTCGTGGACGGCGTGGAGCCGATGGACGCGCCGGCCGACTCCATCCAGTTCCACCTCTTCGACGAGCTGTACCGCAAGACGATCCACCGCGACGCCGAGACGCTCGGCATGGAGATCTGCATGCCGGTCTGGCAGCACCGCGCGTTCATCGACGCCCATCGCTACGATCACGGGCAGGTCACCACGCTGCTGCTGGTCACCACCGAGGAGACGCGGCTGGAGGACCTGCTGGCGCGCAAGGTCGCCACCGGCGACCTCGGCGCCACCGCGAACACGATCGTCGTGCTCGGCAGCGAGCGCGTCGGCTCGCGGCTGGCCCGCATGCTGTGCGTGGTCAAGCACCGCGGCAGCGCCATGAGCGACGAGATCGTGGAGTACCGCGTGGGGCCGCGCGGGCTCGAGCTGGGCTGAGCCGGCCGCGCGTCGTGACGGCCGCCTGGGGCTCGCCGTTCGGCGAGGCCTTTCCTTGCTTCGACGTCCACGTGCACCTGCACCCGGCGGGCCTGGCCCGGGCCATCGAGCGGCACTTCGCGGCCCGGGGCTGGGTGATGCCCCGCTCGTTCGAGCCGGCCGCGGTGGCCGCCGCCCTGCGCGAGCGCGGCGTGCGCGGGTTCTGCTTCTTCTCCTACGCCCACAAGCCGGGCATGTCGCGCGCGCTGAACCAGTGGGTCGCCGAGACCGCCGCCGCCGTGCCCGGCGCGATCGGCCTCGGGACGCTGCATCCGGACGATCCCGATCTCGAGGCCGTCGCCGCCGAGGCGACCGGGCGCCTCGGGCTGCGCGGCTTCAAGTTCCATCACTCGGTGCAGCGCTTCCACGTGGACGATCCGCGCCTGCTCGGCGTCTACGAGCGGGCGGAGGCGGCCGGCCACGTCTTCATGCTCCACGTCGGCACGCTGCCCTACCGCGACGAGTTCACCGGCATCGAGGGCTTCCGCCGCGTGATGGAGCGCTTCCCGCGGCTGCGCGTGTGCGTCGCCCACATGGGCGCGTTCCAGAGCGCCGAGTTCCTGGCCCTGCTGCCGCGGTACCCTCACGTCTACGTGGACACCACGATGGCGATGACCGCCCACGCGACGCCCTACGTCGGCGCCGACCCGACCGCGATCGCCGACGCCGACCTCGTGCGCCACCAGGACCGCGTGCTGTTCGGCTCGGACTTCCCGCTGATCCCCTACGACTACGACGAGGAGCGCCGGTGGGCGTGGGAGCGGCCGCTCACCGATGCGGTGCGCCGCAAGATCTTCCACGACAATGCGCTCCG
>DASSLH010000674.1:0-5711 GCA_035689625.1 Candidatus Methylomirabilota bacterium
GCGAGCTGCGCGTGCGCTACGAGCTGCGCTACCCGGGCTGGGCGCCTGGCTGCGCGGGCCAGACCGAGCAGGAGGACGTCTACCGCCTCACGCCCAACGCGGTCACGCGGCTGTCGCGCCGCCAGCTCGACCCCTGGCATCGGGAGCTGCACGCGGCCGTCGAGCGGCTCACGAGCGCGCTGGGCGCCGGCGACGAGGCGACCGTGTCCGCGCTGGTGAGCGACCGCGCGCTGCGCGGGCGGCTGCCGGCCGCGCTGCACGCCGAGCCGGCCTGCGACGCGCGCGAGGGCGACAGCGTGTCGGTGGCCGCGGCCGGCGATGGCCGGCGGCCGTGGTCGTTGACGTTCCGGCGGCTGGCGGGGGGCTGGCGCCTGACCGGCGCGAGTCCGGTGCTACAATGACGACCTCCAGGGCATGACGCAGGCGAGGCAGTCCCCCACGACCATCCCCGATCGTTACGAGCCGGTCGCCGTCGAGGAGCGCTGGTATCCGGAGTGGGAGAAGCGCGGCTACTTCCGCGCCGACCCGGAATCGGCGAAGCCGCCGTACTGCATCGTCATCCCGCCGCCCAACGTGACCGGCTCGCTGCACATGGGCCACGCCTTCACGATGACGCTCCAGGATGTCCTCACCCGCGTGAAGCGGATGGACGGCTTCAACGCGCTCTGGCAGCCGGGCACCGATCACGCGGGGATCGCCACCCAGGTCGTGGTCGAGCGCCAGCTCGCGGCCGAGGGCAAGACGAAGGACGACCTCGGCCGCGAGGCCTTCCTGCGACGGGTGTGGGCCTGGAAGGACGAGTCGGGCGGCACCATCATCCGCCAGCTCAAGAAGCTCGGCGCCTCCTGCGACTGGTCACGGCTGCGCTTCACCCTCGACGACGACCTCGTGCGCGCCGTGCGCGAGGCGTTCGTGCGGCTCTACGACGAGGGGCTGATCTACCGTGACGACTACATCGTCAACTGGTGCCCGCGCTGCCAGACCGTGCTGTCCGACCTCGAGGTCGAGCGCGAGGAGCGCGACGCCGAGTTCGTCTACATCAAGTACGGGCCGCTGACGCTCGGCACCGTGCGGCCGGAGACGAAGCTCGGCGATACGGGGGTCGCGGTGCACCCCGGCGATCCGCGCTACGCGCACTACGTCGGGCGCACGCTGCGCATCCCGTCCGTGGACGGCGAGATCGATATCAGGGTCGTGGCCGACGAGGCGGTGGATCCGGAGTTCGGCACCGGCGTGGTGAAGGTCACGCCCGGCCACGACCCGGTCGACTTCGAGATCGGCAAGCGCCACGGCCTGCCGATCCGGACGGTCATCGGCTTCGACGGCAGGATGACGGCGGCCGCCGGCAAGTATGCCGGGATGGACCGGTTCGAGTGCCGCAGGAAGATCGTCGAGGACATGCAGGCGCTGGGGCTGATCGAGCGCATCGAGCCCTACCGTCACGCCGTCGGGCTCTGCTACCGCTGCAAGACCGTGGTCGAGCCGCTGGTCTCCAAGCAGTGGTACGTCCGCGTCAAGCCGCTGGCTGACGTCGCGCTGGCCGCCGCCCACGACGGGCGGATCACGATCGTCCCGAGCGGGTGGCTCAACACCTACGACCAGTGGATGCAGAACATCCGGCCCTGGTGCATCTCGCGGCAGCTGTGGTGGGGGCACCGCATCCCGGCCTGGTACTGCGAGCGCGACGGCTCCGTGCACGTCTCGCGCACCGACCTGACGTCGTGTCCCTCGTGCGGCGGCCCCATGCGCCAGGATCCCGACGTGCTCGACACCTGGTTCTCGTCGGGGCTGTGGCCGTTCTCCACGCTCGGCTGGCCCGACGACACCGCCGAGCTGCGCACGTTCTACCCGACCTCGGTGCTGGTCACCGGCTTCGACATCATCTTCTTCTGGGTGGCGCGCATGGCCATGCTCGGCCTGCACTTCATGAAGGCCGAGCCGTTCCGCCACGTCTACATCCATGCCCTCGTGCGCGACGCCGAGGGCCAGAAGATGTCCAAGTCCAAGGGCAACGTCGTCGACCCGCTGGCGATCATGGGCAAGTATGGGACCGACGCTTTTCGCTTCACGCTGGCCGCCTTCGCGGCCCAGGGCCGCGACATCCGCATCAGCGACGAGCGCGTGGAGGGCTACCGCAACTTCGCCAACAAGCTCTGGAACGCCGCCCGCCTGGTGCTGTCCAACCTCGAGGGCTACGATCCCGAGGGCGAGCCGCCGCCGGCCGGCCTGCCGGGGCGGTGGATCGAAAGCCGCCTGCACGCCGCGATCCACGACGTGCGGACCGCGCTGGACGCCTACCGCTTCAACGAGGCCGCCGGCACGATCTACCAGTTCCTCTGGAGCGATGTCTGCGACTGGTACCTGGAGATCGCCAAGACCGCGCTCTACCGTGCCGACGATCCGGCCGAGCGCCAGCGCGTGCAGCACACGCTGGTCACCGTGCTGGAGGCCACGCTCCGGCTGCTGCACCCGTTCATGCCGTTCATCACCGAGGAGCTGTGGCAGCGGCTGCCGCACGAGGGCGAGTCCATCATGCTGGCCGCCTATCCCAGGGCTTCGCGTACCGGGCCCGATCCCGAGGCCGAGCGGCAGATGGCCGTGCTCATCCAGGCGGTGACGGCGATCCGCAACATCCGCGGCGAGATGCGCATCTCGCCGGCCCAGACGCTGGCCGCCGTCGTGAAGGCCGCGCCCGGCGACGAGGCGCTGCTGCGCGAGCATGTCGGACTGCTGCAGACGCTGGCGCGCGCGCGGGTGACGATCGACCCGCGGGCGACCCGCCCCCGCGCCTCGGCGCTGGGCGTCGTCGGCGAGTCCGAGATCTACGTCGAGCTCGAGGGCCTGGTGGACCTCGCCGCCGAGCGGCAGCGCCTGGAGAAAGAGATCAAGCGCGTGGGCGAGGCGATCGCCTTCACGCGCGGCAAGCTGGCGCGGCCGGACTTCGCCGAGCGCGCGCCGGCCGAGATCGTGGACAAGGAGCGCGACAAGCTGGCCGAGCAGGAGGCGCTGCACGCCAAGCTCGTGGCCAGCCTCGGCTGGGTCGGATGATGGTCGCGGCGGCCGCGCCGCCGTCCATCGTGCGGCTGGGCCGCGTCGACTCCACGCAGGTGGTCGCCTTCAAGCTGGCCGCCGAGGGCGCGGCCGATCGCACCGTCGTCCTCGCCGAGTCGCAGGCCGGCGGCCGCGGCCGGCGCGGCCGCGCCTGGCACGACGAGCCCGGCGCCAGCCTGCTGGCCTCGATCATCCTGCGGCCGCGCCTGGAGCCGTCGCGGCTGGCCACGCTCTCGCTCACCGCGGCGGTGGCCGTCGCCGAGGCGCTGGCCGCGGTGGCCGGGCTCGCGCCGCGACTGAAGTGGCCCAACGACGTGCTGGTGGACGGCTACAAGGTCGCCGGCATCCTGCTGGAGAGCCGGCTGCAGGCGGCCCCGCTCGTGGTCCTCGGCATCGGCGTCAACGTGCGGCAGGCGACGTTCCCGCCCGACATCGCGGCGCGGGCGACGTCCCTGCGGCTGGCCACCGGGCGCGACATCACGCGCGACGCGGTGCTGACCGCGGTGCTGGACTCGCTTGACCGCTGGCGCGCGCGGCTGGAGCGCGAGGGCTTCGAGCCGGTGCGCGCACGCTGGCGGGCGCTGGCCGACACACTGGGGCGCCCGGTGAGCGTGGACGGCGTCAGCGGCGTCGCCGTGGACGTGGACGACGACGGCGCGCTGCTGGTGGACGACGGCACCGGCCGCCGGCGGATCGTGGCCGGCGAGATCGGCTGAGATGCTGCTGGCGCTCGACATCGGCAACACCAACCTCAAGATCGGCGTCTACGACGGCGCCCGCCTTGCGGCGGCCTGGCGGCTGCTGAGCCGGCGCGACCAGACGGCCGACGAGTACGGCCTGTTCATCGGCAGCCTGCTGCGCGGGCGGGGGATCGACCCCGGCCGCATCCACGGCGTCGCCATCGCCAACGTGGTGCCGCAGGTGCAGCAGACGTTCGAGTGGATGAGCGAGCATCACTTCGGCCGCGCGCCCTACACGGTCACCGCCGAGAACTGCGGCGTGCCGCTGCTGGTGGACTATCCGGCCGAGGTCGGCGCCGATCGCATCGTGACCGTGGCCGGCGCGCTGGAGCGCCACGCGGCGCCGCTGGTGGTGATTGATCTCGGCACGGCGACGAAGTTCAACTGCGTGAACGCGCGGGGCGAGTTCATCGGCGGCGCGATCGCGCCCGGCATCCGCACCTCGGCCGACGCGCTGCTGAGCCGGGCCGCGCGCCTGTTCAACGTCGAGCTCACGCGGCCCAAGGAGACGGTGGCGCGCAACACCGTGACGAACATCCAGTCGGGCTTCGTCTACGGCTTCGCCGCGCTGGTGGACGGCATGGTCGCGCGCATCCGCACCGAGATGCCCGGGGGGCTCACGATCGTGGCCACGGGCGGCCTGGCGCCCCTGGTGGCCGACGTGACGCCGTCGATCCAGCACGTCTACGAGCACCTGACGCTGGAGGGCCTGCGCCTGCTGTGGGAGCGCGCGCACCCGGCCTGAGCCGCCGTTGACACCTCCCGGCCCGGCCGGTATACTGCGCTAAATCTAGTAGGTCGCGCGAGGGCGATCCCTATATTTGGGGATCAGCGAGGGGAACGGGGCACCAGCGGAAGGGAGACGACGCATGGGGATGTGGGTCGGCCGCGGGCGAAAGGCCAGGGTCGCGTACGGCTTCGATGACATCGCGCTCGTCCCGGGTGCCCTGACCGTCAACCCCAACGAGGTCGACATCTCCTGGGAGCTCTGCGGCCACCGCTACGAGCTGCCCATCATCGCCGCGGCCATGGACGGCGTGGTCGGGCCGCGCCTGGCCACCGAGATGGGCCGGCTGGGCGGCCTGGCCGTCCTCAACCTCGAGGGCGTGTTCTCGCGCTACGCCAACCCCGAGGACGTGCTCGATCGGATCGTGTCGGCCAGCCAGGAAGAGGCGACCAAGATCATCCAGTCGATCTACGGCGAGCCGATCAAGGAAGACCTGATCCACCAGCGCGTCCAGGAGATCAAGAAGGGCGGCGGCCCGGCGGTGGTCTCCTCGATCCCGCAGCGCGCCGAGCGCTTCGCCCAGATCGCCCAGGAGGCCGGCGCCGACATCTTCGTCGTGCAGTCCACGGTCACCACGGCGCGCCACCTGGCCACCGAGTACACGCCGGTGGACTTCCGCAAGCTCAAGAAGCAGCTGGCCATCCCGCTGATCATCGGCAACTGCGTGACCTACGAGGCGTGCCTGGAGCTGATGGACACCGGCGTGGACGCGCTGCTCATCGGCGTCGGTCCCGGCGCGGCCTGCACGAGCCGCGAGGTGCTCGGCCTCGGCGTCCCCCAGGTGACGGCGACCGCCGACGCGGCGGCGGCGCGCGATCAGTACTACAAGACGCGCGGCCGCTACGTGCCGATCATCACCGACGGCGGCATGACGAGCGGCGGTGACGTCTGCAAGGCGTTCGCGGCCGGCGCCGACGCGGTCATGATCGGCTCCGCCTTCGCGCGCGCCGTCGAGGCGCCCGGCCGCGGCTACCACTGGGGCATGGCCACGCCGCACGCGAACCTGCCGCGCGGCACCCGCATCCGGGTCGGCATCGCCGGCCCGCTGGAGCAGATCCTGTTCGGGCCGGCCTTCACCGAGGACGGCACCCTCAACCTCGTGGGCGCCATCCGCACCTGCATGGGCTCGGTCG
>DASSLH010000675.1:0-8701 GCA_035689625.1 Candidatus Methylomirabilota bacterium
GCTGTCCACCGCGCTGCTGGAGCGCATCCTGCCCGAGCTGCGGGCCAACGAGGCGCGCCTCGCGACGATCGCGCTGATCGCCGCCGTGCTGGCCGAGTACGAGCGCGCCCGCCGTCCCAGCGACGCCCCGCCGCCGGCCGCCGAGACGTCCGGCAGCCGCTGGCGCTGGGGCGCGACGGCGGGCTGGAGCCGGCCGTGAAGTACGTGGCCACGCTGGGCGGCGAGACGACCGTCGTCGAGATCTCCGGCGGCGAGGGCGTCTACCGGGTGGCGCTCGGCGACGAGGTCGTGGACGTGGACGCGCGGCTGACCGCGCAGGGAATCTACTCGCTGCTCATCGGCGGCGTCTCCCACGTGGTGGACGTCGTGGACCGCGAGGGCACCTGCGTGGTGCACGTCGGCGGCGAGCGGTACGAGATCCTCGTCGAGGAGCAGACGCGCTGGATCATCCGCACGCGCGGGGGCGCCGCCGTCGGCGCTCACGGCCAGACCCTCACGGCGCCGCTGCCGGGCAAGATCGCCCACGTCGCCGTGCGCCCCGGCGACCGCATCGAGGCGGGGGACACCCTGGTGGTCATCGAGGCCATGAAGATGGAGAACGAGTTCAAGGCCCAGGCGCCCGGCACCGTGACCGAGGTCCGCGTGCAGCCGGGCCAGGCCGTGAACCCCGGCGACGTGTTGCTCGTTATCGAGGCATGACGGCCGCCACCGCGATCGAGTTCAGGGCCGTCAACAAGTGGTTCGGCAAGCTGCACGTGCTGCGCGACATCTCGCTCACGGTGGCCGCCGGGGAGGTGGTGGTCGTCTGCGGGCCCTCGGGCTCGGGCAAGTCCACGCTCATCCGCACGGTCAACGGGCTGGAGCGCGTCCAGTCCGGGGACGTCGTCGTCCTCGGCGAGCCGATCAGCGGCCGCGGCGTGAACCTGCCGGCGCTGCGCACGCGCGTGGGCATGGTGTTCCAGTCCTTCAACCTGTTCCCGCACATGACGGCGCTGCAGAACATCATGCTGGCGCCGCTGAAGGTGAAGCGGCTCTCCCGCCAGGAGGCCGATCGGGTCGCCCGCGCGCTGCTCGACCGCGTGGGGCTGCGCGACAAGGCCGCCGCCTACCCGGCCAACCTCTCCGGCGGCCAGCAGCAGCGCGTGGCGATCGCCCGCGCGCTGGCCATGCAGCCGAAGATCATGCTGTTCGACGAGCCGACCTCGGCCCTCGATCCCGAGATGATCAACGAGGTGCTCGACGTCATGACCGGCCTGGCCCGCGACGGCATGACGATGATGTGCGTCACCCACGAGATGGGCTTCGCCCGGCGCGTCGCCCACCGTGTCGTCTTCATGGACGAGGGGCAGGTGGTGGAGCAGGCCACGCCCGAGGCCTTCTTCACGGCCCCGAAATCCGACCGCGGACGGCAGTTCCTGTCCAAGATCCTCACACACTAGGAGGTTGCTCATGATGCGCACACTCGCCCTCGTCCTCGCCCTGGCCGTCGCCGTCAGCGCGGCGCCGGCCGCGGCCCAGACCGACACGCTGGAGAAGATCAAGTCCAGCGGCGTGCTGGTCATCGGCACCCGCACCGGCTCGCCGCCCTTCGCCTACGTCAACAAGAACAACGAGTGGGTCGGCTTCTCGATCGACCTCGTCGAGCAGCTGGTGAAGCCCTCGGTCGAGAAGGCGATCGGCCGCTCCATCAAGGTCGAGAAGAAGGAGTCGACGCCGCCGACCCGGATCCCGCTGCTCACGTCCAACGCCGTCGACCTCATCGCCGGCACGATGACCGACACGCCCGAGCGGCGGCAGTCGGTGGACTTCAGCTACACGTTCTTCTACACGGGCGCCCAGTTCCTGGTGAAGAAGGGCAGCCCCATTCACGGCGTCAACGACATCGCCGGCAAGCGCATCGCCAGCCAGCAGGGCTCGACGAACGCCAAGATCCTGCGCGAGAAGTATCCGCAGGCGCAGCTGCGCGAGTTCCCCGACCAGCCGGCCGCGTTCCAGGCGCTCCTGCAGGGCCAGGTGGACGCCTACACCAACGACGGCATCCAGCTGGCCGGCCTCAAGGTCAAGGCGCCGCACCCGGACGAGTGGGAGGTCGTCGGCGACTTCTACTCGGAGGAGCCCTACGGCATGGCCATGCGCAAGGGCGACGCCAAGTTCAAGGCCGCCGTCGATGCCGGGCTCAAGCAGGGCTGGGAGTCGGGCAAGTACTTCGAGATCTACGACCACTGGTTCGGCCCCAAGGGCGAGCTGCCGTACCCGATGTCGCCCCAGGTGAAGGCGTATCTATTGAAGCAGATCGGTAAGTGAACTACACGTTCAAGTGGAGCGTCCTCTGGACCGGCCAGTCCGGGCACTGGCTGCTCCAGGGGCTCGCCACCACGCTCGAGCTCTCCGCGCTGGCCTGGCTGCTGGCGGTGGCGCTCGGGATCCTCTCGGGGGCCCTGCGGACGGCGCCGGTGGCGCCGCTCCGCTGGGCCGCCGTCTCCTACGTCGAGTTCTTCCGCAACGTCCCGCTGCTGGTCTGGATGTTCTTCTGGTACTTCGGCGTGCCGCCGCTGCTGCCGCGCGTCGCGCAGGACTGGGTGTTCAACCACAGCGCGGAGTTCTGGGCCGGCACCGTCGCGCTCGGCGTCTACCACGGCGCCCGCATGTCGGAGGTCATCCGCTCGGGCATCCAGTCCATCCCGCGCACGCAGTTCGAGGCGTCGCTCGCCACGGGGCTCACGACGCTGCAGGCGTACCGGCTCGTGATCCTGCCGGTAGCGCTGCGCCTGATCGTGCCGCCCGGCACCAACGAGTCGCTGAACTTGCTGAAGAACTCCTCGGTCGCGCTCACGATCAGCGTGGCCGAGCTGACGTTCCAGACGCGCCAGATCGAGACCTACACGGCCAAGGCCATCGAGGCGCTCACGGCCGGCACGCTGATCTACCTCGTGCTGTGCCTGTCGATCGCCACGATCATGGCGCGCGTCGAGCGCCACTACGCGATCCCCGGCCTCATCTCCCGCACGACGCCGGCGGGCTGAGCGATGGACTTCTCGGTCATCACCGGCAACTTCAAGTTCCTGATCCTGCAGGGCCTCGTCGGCTTCGGCCCGTTCATCGGCGGCACGCTCCGGCTGGCGATCCCGGCGATCCTGCTCGGGTTCGCGGTCGGCATCTTCGTGGGGCTGGCGCGGCTGGCCCACGCGGCCTGGATCCGGATGCCGGCCACCGTGTACGTCGAGTTCTTCCGCGGCGTCCCGCTGGTGATGGTGATCTTCTGGATGTGGTTCATCGTGCCGCAGCTGCTGGGGCTGCCGATCCCCGAGTACGGCGTGGCGCTGATCGCTTTCGTGGTCTTCGAGGCGGCCTACTTCGGCGAGATCGTGCGGGCCGGCGTGCAGTCGGTGGCGCGTGGCCAGGCCGAGGCGGCCACGGGGCTCGGCATGACGGCGACCCAGACGATGGTCTGGGTCATCCTGCCGCAGGCGCTGCGCAACATGGTCCCCTCGCTCGTCACGCAGATGATCGTGCTGTTCAAGGACACCTCGCTGGCCTCGATCATCGGCTACGTGGACCTCACCAAGGCCGCCCAGATCGTCAACAACCGCGAGATCAAGCCGTTCGAGCTCTACCTGTTCATCGCGGTCGTCTACTGGATCTGCACCTACTCGATGTCGCTGATGGCCCGCCGCCTCGAGCGCAGGACGGCGTGACGCTCAGGGCCAGAGCGTGTCGGGGACGAGGGCGAGGCCGGTGAACGGCGGCAGGTCGACGGGCGTTGGGCCCGTCGCGGTGACCTCGAGGAGATAGCGGCCGCGCTCCAGAACGAATCCCTCGAGCGTTCGGGCGTCGGGATCGATCAGCCAGAGACACTGCACGCCGTAACGAGCGTACAGTCGCCGCTTCGTGCCCCGATCCACCGTGCTGGTCGACGGCGACAGGATCTCGATGGCCAGCGTCGGCCCACCTTCGATGCCGCGGGGTCTCGCGCGCTCGAGCCGGTCAGGCGCGAGGTACACGAGGTCCGGCTGGACGATCGAGGTCTCGTCCGGCCGATCGGCGAGGATGACGTCGAGCGGCGCATAGAGGAGGAGGCCGCCCGGGTGCGCCTCAACCCAGCGGGCGAGGTGCACGTACAGCCGCCCGCTGATGATCTGGTGCGCCAGCGAGGGCGCCGGCGTCACCCAGAGCTCGCCGTCGTGAATCTCGTAGCGCCGGCCATCGTCGGGCAGAGCTTCGTAATCACGATAGGTCAGCGCCGTCTTGGTCACGCTCTTATGATTCGCTCCGCCGCTGCGCGTGTCAATGCCGCAAGTTCGATACACTGCGCCACCGATGCCTGAGCGGGTCCTGTCCAACGGCGTGCGCCTGCACTGGCGGGAGGCGGGCGACGCGAGCAAGCCGCCGCTGATCTGGATCCACGGCGGCTCGGTCGAGGACGCCTCGATGATGCTGCCGGACCTCGAGCCGTTCCTCGGCCGCGTGCGCGCGCTGTGCCCGGACGCGCGCGGCCACGGCCTGTCCACGAAGTTCGAGCGGGCCGAGGACTACACCTATCCGCGCAAGGCCGACGACATGCTGCGGTGGTGCGAGGCGCTGGGGATCGAGCGGGCGGTCTGGGGCGGCGCCTCGATGGGCGCCGCGCTCTCGCTCTGGCTGGCGGCGCACGCGCCCGCGCGGGTGCGCGCGGTGATCTCGATCAGCGGGCCGCCCTACGCGCCACCGGCGGCGGACGTCGCCTGGTGGCGCACGCACCGGCCGCTGGTGGAGCGCGGGCGGCTGGCCGAGTTCTTCGACGCCAACGTGCGCCTGCGCATGGGCGAGGACGCGCTGGCGCGCCTGAAGGCGCGGGCCGAGCGCTATGCCGAGATGGTCGAGCGGCTGCGGACCGTCCACACCAGCGCCTCGCTGCTGGCGCTGCTGGACGAGACGTACGCGCGCGGCGACTGGCTCGCGGACTGCGCGCGGATCCGCTGCCCGGTGCTGGTCATCGCCGGCAGCGAGGACCACTTCCCCACGGTGGCCATGTCGCGGCGCCTCGCCGACGCGATCCCGGGCGCCCGGCTGGCCGTCATCGCCGGCGGCGGCCACTTCCCGAACCGGACGCACCGCGCCGAGGTCCAGGCCGAGATGGCGCGCTTCCTCGACGAAATCGGCGTATAACATTCGGGCGGCCGGGCAGCGGCGCCCCCCGTCGTGACCCCATCGCCAAGGAGGGATTCATGAAGCGCGTGTTCCTGATGCTCGTGACCGGTCTCGCCGCCGTGCTGCTGGTGGCCGGCGGACCGACGGCCCAGCAGCCGCCCATCAAGCTCGGCCTGGCGGCCGCCGTCTCCGGCGGCTCGGCCGCCTCCGGCGAGGCGATCAAGCGCGGGCTGTCGATCGCCATGGACGAGATCAACGCCAAGGGCGGCCTGCTCGGCGGCCGCAAGCTGGAGCTGGTCGTGCGCGACGACGAGGGCAATCCGCAGAAGGGCGTGACGATCGCGCGCGAGCTGGTCGAGCGCGAGAAGGTGGCGGCCGTCTTCGGCGGTCTGCACACCACCTGCGCGCTGGCCGAGGTCCCGGTCTGGCACGAGCTGCAGACGCCCTACATGGGCGCCTGGGCAGCCGGCACCAACATCACCCAGAACGGCAAGAAGCCGAACTTCGTCTTCCGCGTCTCTGCCAACGACGACGAGGTCGACAAGTTCCTGGTCCGCTACGCCGCCGAGCGGCTCAAGCGCGGCAAGCCCGGCCTGCTGCTCGAGAACACCGCCTGGGGGCAGTCGAACGAGACCGGCCTCACCAAGTGGTTCGGCGAGCGCGGCGTCAAGGCGGTCGGCGTGGAGAAGTTCAACTGGAACGACCCCGACATGAGCCCGCAGCTGCTGCGCCTGAAGCAGAACGGGGCCGATGTCGTGATGCTCGTCGCCAATGCGCCGGAGGGCGCGCAGGTCGTGAAGTCGAAGGCCAAGGTTGGCTGGGACGCGCCGGTCGTCTCCCACTGGGGTATCTCGGGCGGGCGCTTCGCCGAGCTGACCGGCGAGCTCTCCGAGGGCGTCGTCTTCGTGCAGACGTACTCGTTCTTCGGCAAGCAGAACGCGCGCGGCGAGGCCGTGCTCAAGGCGCTGAAGGACAAGTACGGCGTCAAGGGCCCGGAGGACGTCACCGCGCCGGTCGGCACCGCCAACGCCTACGACGGCCTGCACCTCGTCGCGCTGGCCATCGAGCAGGCCAGGTCCACCGACGGCGCCAGGGTGCGGGACGCGCTGGAGGACCTCAAGGCCGAGTACGCAGGGCTGATCAAGACCTACAAGCGGCCGTTCACGCCCGAGCAGCACGACGCGCTCACCGAGCGCGACTACATCATGGTCGTCTGGAAGGGCGGCAAGATCGTCCCCGTCCAGTAACTTGCTCGTCCAGCTCGTCGTCAGCGGTCTGGCGCTCGGCAGCATGTACGGGCTGGTCGCCCTCGGCTATCACATGACGTGGGCGACCAGCCGCACCCTGAACTTCTCGCAGGGCCACGTCGTCATGGTCGGCGCCGTCGTGGCCTACGCCGTGCACGTCGCGGCCGGCTGGCCGCTCGCGCCGGCGATCGCCCTCACGCTGCTGGCCGCCGCCGCGTTCGGCCTCGTCGTCGAGCGGGTGGCCGTGCGGCCGTTCTTCGCCACCGGCTCGCCGGTGTGGCTGCTGTCGACCATCGCGCTGGGGATCATCGTCGAGAACCTGGCGATGGTCACGTTCGGCAAGGACGCCCGCGCGTTTCCCTCGACGCTGGCGCTGCGGCCGGTGTTCGTGCTCGGCGCCGGCGTCTACCCCCAGGAACTGCTGCTGCCGGTCGTGGGGCTGGCGCTGATGGGCGGCGCCCAGCTGTTCTACCACCGCACGTTCTTCGGCCGGCAGCTCAAGGCGGTGGCGTGGGACATCGAGGCGGCCGGGCTCATGGGCATCGACGTGCCTCGCGCGGTCGCGACGTCCTACGCGCTGTCCTCGGCGCTGGCCGGCGTGGCCGGCGTGCTGCTGGCGCCGCTGCTCAATGTGTCGCCGACGATGGGCACGCTGATCGGCCTCAAGGCGTTCGCCGTCGCGATCATCGGTGGGCTCGGCTCCGCTGCCGGCATCGTCGTGGCCGGCTTCCTCTACGGGCTGGTGGAGGCGGTGGTGGCCGGCTACGTCTCCACCGGCGTGCGCGAGATCGTCGGCTTCGGGCTCGTCATCGCGATGCTCTGCGTGCGGCCGTGGGGCCTGGGCGGCCGGCGGTCGGCCCGGCGCGTGTGAGCCGGGCGCTCGGCTGGGCGCTCGTCGCGCTGGCAGCGGCCGCCGTCCCCCTGCTGACCGCGAACACGTACTACCTCTACCTCGGCATGACGGTGGCGATCTTCGTCGTGGTCGCCGCCGGCCTCAACGTGCTGGCGGGGCTGACCGGGCAGATCTCGCTCGGCCACGCCGGCCTCTACGCCATTGGTGCCTACGCGGCCGCGCTCGGCGCCACGCGGCTGGGGCTCGGGCTCACGGCGGCGCTGCCGCTGGCGATCGTGCTGACCGCGCTCGTGGGCGCGCTGCTGGCGCTGGCTGCGCTGCGGCTGTCGGGGCCGTACCTGGCGATGGTCACGATCGCGTTCGGCATCATCGTGGAGGGCGCGCTGATCGAGTGGGTCGCGCTCACCGGCGGCCCCGGCGGCGTGTTCGACATCCCGCGGCCCTCGCTGCTCGGCATCGCGCTGCCGCTGGGGCGCTACTACTGGCTGGTCGCCGCCGCCGCCGCGCTGGCGCTGCTGCTCACGCGCAACCTCGCGCGCTCGGGGTGGGGCCGGGCGCTGGTCGCGGTGAAAGACTCCGAGCTGGCCGCCGAGTCGCTGGGGCTGTCGGCGTATCGCCTGCGCACGGCGGCCTTCACGCTCTCGGCGGCGCTCGCCGGCGGCGGCGGCGCACTGTTCGCCTTCCTCAACGGTTACCTCAGCCCCGACAGCTTCACGCTGCAGACGTCGATCCTCTTCCTGCTCATCGTGCTGTTCGGCGGGCTCGGCACGCTGGCCGGCCCGCTCGTGGGCGCCACCGCGCTGGTGCTGCTGCCGGAGGTGATTCGCCAGTTCGGCGAGTACCGGCTGATGCTCTACGGCTCGCTGCTCCTGCTCTCCGTCTACTTCCTGCCGCGCGGCGTGGTCGGCGCCTTCGCGCGCCGGTCCCCGACCCGGCCGGCGGGCGACCCGGGGGAGGTTTCACGAGCCTCCTTCGGGCCGCCCGCCGGCCTACCCGCGGCGGGGAGCGAACGCGTCGCGGCGGCGCGCGGGGCAGCAGGCGGAGAGTCGGTGGTTCTCCAATTGACCAAGGTCACGAAGGCGTATGGCGGGGTGCTCGCGGTTGCCGACGTGTCGCTCGCGGTGCGGGCCGGCACGATTCATTCGGTGATCGGGCCGAACGGAGCGGGGAAGACGACGCTGGTGAACTTGGTGTCGGGGTTCGATCGGCCGGACGCGGGCGCGATCGCACTCTTCGGGGAGGCGCTCGCGGGCCGGGCGCCGTCGGCGATCGCGCGGCGCGGGCTGGTGCGGACCTTCCAGACGCCCCAGCTGTTCGAGGCGCTCTCGGTGCTCGACAACGTCCGGGTGGGAGCGGCCGGACACCGGCTCGGCCCCCTGACGCACGCGCTGGCCGGCCGGCGCCTGGGCGATGCAGCCGCCGACGAGCGGGCGCGCACGGCGCTCGCCGGCGGCGGCGGCGCACTGTTCGCCTT
>DASSLH010000676.1:0-3006 GCA_035689625.1 Candidatus Methylomirabilota bacterium
CGCCAGCAAGTTCGTGGCGGACAACACCGCTGTTCGCGGCGGCATCGTCCGTGGCGGTCTCCTCAACAACGCGCTCTGGTGGTTCCGGTGGGGCGCCATGTTGACCTTCATCACGGGCTGGCTCTACATCTTCTACGTGGCCTTCCACCTGTTCGGCGGGCCTCGTGAGTTCGCCACGACCGCCTATGGCTGGAAGATCTTCTTCGGCGGGATGCTTGGCACCACGATGTGGGCCAACGTCTGGTTCGTGATCTGGCCCGCCCAGCAGGTCGTGATGCGCTCGGCCGATCAGGTGGCGACCGGTGGGCAGGCGATCCCCGAGGCCGCCCCCCGCGGCGCCCGCTCCGGACTGGCCTCGCGCACCAACACGATGCTCTCCATTCCGATGCTGTTCTTCATGGGCGCGGCCAAGCACCTGCAGATGGCCAATCCGGCCAGCGGTGGCCAGAAGTGGGGCGCGCTCATCCTGCTCGCGGTTGTCATCGTGATCGTCGAGGTCAACGCGCTCGTTGGCCAGCCGGCGCCGCCCACCGGCGGCAAGAAGATTCTCAGCACCCTGAACGGCACGTTCTGGGGTGGGTTCATCATCGCGATCGTGATGTACCTCATCCTGGCCAAGCTGTTCGGCTAGACCGGCCGGGAGGACTTCAGCGGGCCCGGCGCGGAGCACGGCGCCGGGCCCGACGTGCCTTCGGCGCTATTTCAGGTAGGCGGCGAGCGCCGGGATGTCGCTGGCGACCTGCGGCTGCGGCGGCATGATCGCCGTCGAGCGCTTCGGCCGGTAGCCCGGCGGATAGGCGCCGCGCAGGACCTTCGCCTCCAGCAGCTCGCGCGACGCGCCCCTCAGCTCCGGCCCCACCGGCCCCGCCTGCCCGGGATCCGACGAGTGACAGGACGTGCAAGTCCCCTGGTAGACCTGCCGGCCCCGCTGCGCCTCCGGGCTCAGCGCCGGCTGCTCGCAGGCGTCGAGGCCCAGCGCCAGCATGACGGCGAGCGCGGCGAGGCGGGCGCGGCTCACGCCAGGTCCTCGGCCAGCCGCGCGCGCGTGGCCGCGCCGAGGACCGTGCGGGCCCGCTCGTTGGGATGGTCCACGACCAGCGCGACCTCGCTGGTCCCGAACGCCTGCCGCGCGGCCGGCGGCAGCGGGAAGCGCACGAAGTGCACGGCCGAGAGCTTGCCCAGCTCCTCGTCGGAATGGCCGGCCTCGAAGACGCCGACCACGACGTGCGGGCCGACCTCCAGCCGCACGTAGTCGCGGGTGTCGATGCCGAGCAGGTCGTCGAGCACCGGCTTGATGCGCGTCGGGTCCTCGATCTCGATGAACATCGTCGCGGCGAGCTCGCCCGGGCGCGGGAGCAGGCCGTTGTAGACGGCGACCTCCCCGGCCACCTTGGCGTCGTCCACGATGCGCTCGGCGCGGATCATCTCCTGGATCTGGAACCACACCGTGTCGCGGTTCTCGAACACGAACGAGAGATAGCGGCCGACGGCCACGCGCCGCTCGGCCTTGAGCGCGATGACGGCGCGCCGGCGCGCCTCGCGCACCTTCTCGTACTCGTACAGGTTGAGCATGTCGGCGGGCGTGAGAGGGTTCATGTCTCCTCGAGCCCGTAGGCGCGGGCCAGCAGCTGGATCGGGTGGCGCGGCTCGAGGCCGGTGCCCTGGGCGATCTGCAGCGCGGCCAGCGGGCAGTCGGTGGCGACCGTCGGCGCCGCCGAGGCGCGGACGGCGTCGAACAGCGGCTGGGCGACCTTCAGCGACAGCTCGAAGTACTCGGCCTTGAAGCCCCAGGTGCCGTCCACCGCCGAGCAGCGCTCGATGACGTCGATCGTGGAGTCCGGGATCATGCGCAGCACGTCGGCCGACTTGGTGCCGATGTTCTGGGCGCGCAGGTGACACGGCACGTGGTAGGCGACGGCGCCCACCGGTCGCGTGAAGCGCGTGTCGAGCGCGCCCTCGGCGTGCAGGCCGGCGAGGTACTCGAAGAGGTCGCGGGTGTGGCCGGCCACCAGCCGCGCGTCCTCGGAGCCGTCGAGCCAGGGATACTCGCGCTTGAGCATGTAGCTGCAGGTCGGCCCCGGCGTGACGATCTCGCGGCCCTCGCGCACGGCGACGGCCAGCGTGCGCACGTTGTCGCGCACGAGCCCGCGGCAGGCGTCCACCGCGCCGCCGTCCAGGTACGGCATCCCGCAGCAGCCCTGAGCGGGCAGCGCCACGTCCACGCCGTTGTGCTCGAGCACGCGCACGGCGGCGCGGCCGATCGCCGGCGCGTTGTACTCGACGGTGCACGTGGCGAACAGCGCGATTTTTTTCGCGGCGGGTACCGCCGTCGCCTTTCTCGCCCGGAACCAGGCCGAAAAGGTCTCGCGGTGGAACTTCGGCAGCCGCCGGTCCCGGTGGATGCCGACCATGGACTGCATGAACGCGCGGTGCACGGACAGCTCGTTGAGCCAGTTGGACAGCGGCGCCGTGAGGCTGCCGAGCCGGCCGACCAGCGCGGTGTTGCCGAGCATCCGGTCCTGCCGCGTGACGCCGGTCCGCCTCGCCTGGGCCGCCCGCGCCCGCAGCATCAGCCGCGGGAAGTCGATCGCCCACCGGTGCGGCGGCGTGTAGGGGCAGTGGTTGTAGCAGAGCTTGCACTGGTAGCAGAGATCCACGACTTCCTTGACGTCGCCCGCCGCCAGCTTCTCGACGTCCCCGTCCACCGCCTCCGCATCGATCCGATCGAACATCACCTTGAACGACGGACACAGCGGCAGACACCGCCGACACCCATTGCACACGTCATAAACCCGCCGCAGCTCGGTATCGACCGCGGAGAGGTCCCAGAACGTCGCCTGGCTCAGATCGAACGCCGGATCAGTCGACATGATCATCCCTCGATCGCCGGAGAAGACGAGCCGCATATCATCGAGCTGTACCAAGGCGCGCGGGCGGGGCGGGGGCGGCGGGGGTCGGCGGAACCCGTTTCCCGTCGCGTAGGACCGAGCCGATCCCAGCCGGATG
>DASSLH010000677.1:0-2607 GCA_035689625.1 Candidatus Methylomirabilota bacterium
GGCTGGCCACCGGCCCCGAGCTGCTGCTACTGGACGAGGTGATGTCGGGCCTCAACCCCACCGAGATCGAGGCGATCATCGCGCTGATCCGCCGCATCCACGCCCAGGGCGTGGCGTTGCTGATCATCGAGCACGTCATGCGCGCGATCATGGCGCTCTCGCAGCGCATCGTCGTCCTGCACCACGGCGAGACGATCGCCGAGGGCCGGCCGGCCGACGTCGCCCGCGATCCGCGCGTGATCGAGGCCTACCTGGGGAGCGAGCCGTGAATCTCCTGGAACTGGTTGGCGTCGACGTCGCCTACGGCGACCTGCCGGCGCTGCGCGGCGTGGACCTCGTGGTCGAGGCGGGCGAGACGCTCTCCGTCGTCGGCGCCAACGGCGCCGGCAAGACGACCCTGCTGCGCACGATCTCCGGCCTGCTGCGGCCGCGCCGCGGCGAGGTGCGCTTCGCGGGCGAGCGCATCGACCGGCTGCCGTGCCACCGCGTGGTCGAGCGCGGCGTCGTGCACGTGCCCGAGGGCCGCAAGATCTTTCCGAGCCTGACCGTGCGCGAGAACCTCGAGCTCGGCTCCTACACGCGCGCGGCGAGGGCGCGCCGGGCCGAAGGCCTGGAGCGCGCGCTGGCGCTCTTCCCGCGGCTGCGCGAGCGCGCCGGCCAGGCCGCCGGCACGCTCTCCGGCGGCGAGCAGCAGATGCTGGCGATCGGCCGCGCGCTGATGGGGCACCCCACGCTGCTCATGCTCGACGAGCCGTCGCTCGGCCTGGCCCCGCTGGTCGTGGCCGAGATCTTCCGCACGATCGCCGAGATCAACCGCGCGGGCACCACCGTGCTGCTGGTCGAGCAGAACACGCGGCAGGCGCTGGCGCTCTCGCGTCGCGGCTACGTGCTCGAGAACGGCCGGGTGGTGCTCGTCGGCAGCGGCGCCGAGCTGCTCGGCAACGAGCACGTCAAGCGCGCCTACCTGGGAATGTAGCGCTCAGAGCGGCGGGCGTCGCGTGTGCCAGTCGGTGGCCTGCTCGTAGGCGTGGCCCACGCGCAGGACGGTGGCGTCCTCGAAGCGCCGGCCGATCACTTGCAGGCTCAGCGGCAGCCCGGCCGCGCTGAATCCGCACGGCACCGCCAGCGCCGGGACCCCGGCCAGCGGCGCCGGCGTGGTGAACGAGCGGCGCGTGAAGAAGCGCGCGGCTGCCTCCTCCTTGCTCGTGATCGGCGCCGTGAACGCCGCGATGCTCGGCGCCGGCCGGTGCGACGTCGGCGCCAGCAGCACGTCGTGCTCGGCGAGCGCGTCGAGCAGCTGCTGGCGGATGAGCGCGCGCGCCTGCTGCGCCTTGTGCACGAGCGCGGCGGGCAGCAGGCCGGCCGCCAGCAGGCGGCGGCGCGTGCCCTGGTCGTAGTCCTCCGGTCGCGAGCGCAGCCAGGGCAGGTGACGGGCCGTGCCCTCGGAGTCGCAGAGGGCCATGAACGCCGCGCCGGCGCTCGGCAGCATCGGCAGCGAGACCTCCTCCACGTCGGCGCCCAGGCGCGCCAGCACGCCGGCGGCCCCGATCACCGCCGCCTGCATCTCGAGGTCGGTCTCCTCGCCGTGGGTGAGCTCCCGGATCAGCCCCATGCGCAGGCCGCGCACGTCGCCGGTGAGCGCCAGCCGGTAGTCGGGCGGCGCGCGGCGGGTCGTGAGCGGATCGCGCTCGTCGGGGCCGGCGATGATGCCGAGCAGCAGCGCGCAGTCCTCGACGCTGCGGCCCAGCGGCCCGGGCGCGTCGAGCGACCACGCCAGCGGCACGCAGCCATGACGCGAGACCAGCCCCCACGTCGGCCGGTGGCCGGCGACGCCGCACCACGACGCCGGCGTTCGCACCGAGCCGCCGGTGTCCTCGCCGAGCGACACGGCGCAGAGCGCGGCGGCGGTGGCGGCGCCCGAGCCCGCCGACGAGCCGCCGGTGTCGTGCTCGGTGTTCCACGGATTGCGCGGCTGGCCGAACGGAAAGTGGATCGTGCCGCCCAGCGCGAACTCCGTGAGGTTGAGCTTGCCGAGCAGGATGCCGCCGGCGGCGGTGAGCCGGGCGACGACCGTGGCGTCCTCGTCGGGCACATTGTCGGCGAGAATCTTCGAGCCGGCCGTCGTCGGCACGCCTTTCGTGGCGAACTGGTCCTTCACGGCGTAGGGCACACCGTGCAGCGGCCCCAGCGGCACGCCGCGGGCGACGTCGTCCTCGGCCTGCTGGGCGGCCGCCAGCGCCGCCTCGGCGCACACGGTGATGTAGGCGCGCAGGCGTCCGTCCAGCCGCTCGATGCGCTCGAGGTAGCCGCGCGTGAGCTCGACGGGCGAGACGCGCTGGTCGCGCACGAGCGCGGCCAGGCGCACGGCGGGCAGGAACAGCGTGTCGTCGGTCACGGACGCGATGCTAGCACTCGTTGACCGCGCGTGTCGGCTCGGCTAGGCTCCGCTCCATGCTAGACACGGTGATCGCCAACGGGCAGGTGGTGACTCCCCAGGGCGCCGGCGCCTGGGAGATCGGCGTCGAGGGCGAGCAGATCGTGGCGGTGGGCCTGCCGGGCTCGCTGCCGCGGGAGGGCGCGCGCGTCATCGACGCGGCCGGCAAGGTC
>DASSLH010000678.1:0-5809 GCA_035689625.1 Candidatus Methylomirabilota bacterium
CTGATCTACTCGCTGCTGCACCTGGCCGGCGTGAAGGCCGTCAACCCCGAGTACGAGCGTCTGGGCGAGCTGTCGGTCAAGCTCGACGACATCAAGCGCTTCCGCCAGCTCGACAGCAAGTGCGCCGGTCATCCGGAGTACCGCTGGACGTCGGGCGTGGAGACCACGACCGGCCCGCTCGGCAACGGCGTGGCGACCAGCGTCGGCATGGCGCTCGCCGCCAAGTGGCAGGCGCAGTATTTCAACCGGCCCGGCTACGAGATGTTCGACTACGACGTCTACGCGGTGGCCGGCGACGGCTGCATGATGGAGGGCATGTCGGGTGAGGCGGCCTCGCTGGCCGGCCACCTGAAGCTCTCCAACCTGTGCTGGGTGTACGACAACAACAAGATCACGATCGAGGGCCACACCGAGTGGGCCTTCAGCGAAGACGTCGCCACGCGGTTCATCGCCTACGGCTGGAACGTGACGCGGGTCGGCGATGCGAATGATCTGGAAATGCTCGAGCGAGCCTTTCGCACGTTCAAGAATGAAAAGGAACGCCCCACGCTCATCATCGTGGACAGCCACATCGCCTGGGGCTCGCCGAACAAGCAGGACACGCACGCCGCTCACGGCGAGCCGCTCGGCGAGGAGGAGATCAAGCTCACCAAGCGCAACTACGGCTGGCCCGAGGACGCCAAGTTCCTGGTGCCGCCCGAGGTGCCCAGGCACTTCGCGGCCGGCATGGGCGCGCGCGGCAAGGCGCTGCGCACGAAGTGGTTCGCGCTCTACGAGCAGTACAAGGGCAAGTACCCCGAGCTGGCCGAGCACGGCGTGCGCATGCAGCAGCGCGAGCTGCCGGCCGGCTGGGACAAGGGCCTCACGGCCTACCCGCCGGATCCCAAGGGCGCGGCCGGCCGCGACGCCTCCGGCAAGGTGCTCAATACCCTCGCGCAGAACGTGCCGTGGCTGCTCAGCGGCTCGGCCGACCTGTCGCCGTCCACCAAGACGCGGCTGACGTTCGAGGGCGCCGGCGACTTCACCGCGCATTCCTACGGCGGGCGCAACCTGCACTACGGCATCCGCGAGCACGCGATGGGCGCGATCATCAACGGCCTGTCGCTCAGCAAGATCCGCAACTGCGGCTCGGGCTTCATGATCTTCAGCGACTACATGCGGACACCGATCCGGCTGGCGGCGATCATGGAGATCCCGTCCATCTTCATCTTCACGCACGACTCGATCGGCGTGGGCGAGGACGGCCCGACGCACCAGCCGATCGAGCACCTGGCCTCGCTGCGCGCCATTCCTGGCCTGCTCACGATGCGGCCGGGCGACGCCAACGAGGTCGTCGAGACGTGGAAGGTGATCATGCAGCTCAAGCACGAGCCCGTCGCGCTGATCCTCTCGCGCCAGGCCATGCCCACGATCGACCGCACGAAGTACGCCTCGGCGGCCGGCGTCGCCAAGGGCGCGTACGTCGTGGCCGACGCGCCGGGCGGCAAGCCCGACGTCATCCTCATGGCGACGGGCAGCGAGCTCGGCTTCGCGATGGCCGCCTACGAGCAGCTGACCAAGGAGAACATCAAGGCCCGCGTGGTCAGCATGCCGTGCTGGGAGCTGTTCGATCATCAGAGCCAGGAGTACAAGGACAGCGTGCTGCCGCCGTCGGTGAAGGCGCGCGTGTCCATCGAGCAGGCCTCGACGTTCGGCTGGCACCGCTGGGTCGGCGACACCGGCGAGGCGATCGGCATGAAGACGTTCGGCGCCTCGGCGCCGCTCAAGGAGCTGCAGAAGAAGTTCGGCTTCTCGGCCGATGCGGTTGTCGCCGCGGCCAAGCGCCAGCTCGGCAAGAAGTAGCGTCTCCCGCACGCGGTCGACGGCCGTCCCGGACACGTCCGGGGCGGCCGTCGCGCGTTCTGCGCCCCGAGTACATCTTCCAATCGCGCGCGTGCCTGGCACGTGGGTTGCTCCATTTCGTCCGTCTGACTCCGTCACGGAGGGAAAGATCATGCGAGTCAGACACGTCATGACGAAGGATCCGATGTGCTGCGTGCAGTCGGACAGCGCGCAGCGCGCCGCCGAGATCATGCGCGAGGCCGGCGCCGGCGTGGTCCCGATCGTCGAGAGCCAGGAGCGCCGCCGGCTCGTCGGCATCGTCACCGATCGCGACCTCTGCATGGGCATCGTCGCCGAGGGCTGCGATCCCGCCAGCACGCCGGTCGAGCGGTGCATGACCCTCAAGGTCGTGAGCTGCCGGGCCGACGACAACCAGATCCGCCGCGTGGCCGTGGTGGACGGGCAGGGGTGCCTGCAGGGCATCGTGGCCCTGGCCGACGTCGTGGAGCGCGGCGACGTGAAGCCGGCGGAGAGCGACGCCACCCTCAAGAAGGTCTCGGCGCCCACCGGCGAGCCGAGCAGGCCCCGGGGGGAGACCCGCCGGGCGGCCTAGCCGGTTAGACCACTCGCTCTACCTCGGGCTTGAAGCACGCGGGCGGCGGGCTTACCATGCGGTCCTCTCGTCGCCCGCGTGCCGTTCACCGCCGGACAAGGAGTGGGTGGCCATGAAACTCGCGTCGTTCGCCGCGGCCGGTGTCTTCCTCCTCTGCTTCACCTCGGCCGCCATCGCCCAGACCGACTGCACCAAGATCGTCCCCGCGTCTCCGTGGGGCCCCAACGACCAGACGGGCGCGACCAACCGCGTGACGCCGGCCGTGACGAAGGCGGCGGCCGCCGAGATCCAGGAGGGCAAGGTCATCCCGCTGTCGTTCCCACTCGTGGACGGCGTGCCGCTGTTCGGCACCCGCTTCACGAAGACGATCCTGACGGCCACCACGCTGGCGCCAGGCGGCTCGCTCGGTGAGAACGACCTGACGTACATGGAGGACACGTGGCTGAGCCAGAGCCACGTCGGCACTCACCTGGACGGCATGGGCCACATCGGGCGGAAGGACTGCTACTACAACCAGACGCCGATGGGGAAGTTCATCAACCAGAACATGATGACGAAGCTCGGGCTCGAGCACCTGAAGTCGTTCGCCACCCGCGGCGTCATCATCGACGCGGTCAAGGTGTTCCAGCAGGCCGGCAAGCTGAAGACGAACCCGACCTGCAAGAAGCCCTGCCTGGACAAGGGCACCGTGATCAGCGGGGCCGACCTGCAGGCGGGGCTGAAGATGTACAACGTCACCCTGCGCGAGGGCGACATCGTGATCATCAACACGGGCTGGGGCGATATCTTCCAGCAGTACCCCGCCCAGAACGCGACCTACAACTCCGGCGAGCCGGGCATCGGCAAGGACGCCGCGAAGTGGCTGATCGACCAGAAGGTGGTCGCGGTCGGCGCCGACACGTGGGCCGTCGAGGTGATCCCGGGCGAGAACCCCAAGGAGGCGTTCATCGTCCACAACATGCTGATCACCGACAACGGCATCCACATCATCGAGAACGTGCGCACCGACCTCATGGCGGAGGAGGCGGCCAGGACGAATCGCGCGACGTTCTTCTTCAACATGACGGTGCCGCGCGCCGTCGGCATGACCGGCAACTTCGTCGGGATCGACGGGATTCGCTAGCGCTCTCGGAGGGGGCCGTCGAGGCCCCCTCCGACAGTCGTCGCGCACCTGTCGGCGCGCTCCTCCTTGCCTCCCCCAGAGCAGAGGCAGGTTGCGCCGGCGGAGCCGGCGCTCGAAAGCGGTGATCCGAACGGTTTGAGGCGGATTCGATTTCGCGCGATTGTTCTGATCGTTGTCGTCGCCGCCCTCGTCGTGGCCGCCGTGCATGTCGGCGCGGACGAGAGGCGGTACACGATCGCGTTCGCCAATCTCACCGAGGAGCCGGGGGTGACCCTGGAGGGGACGGGGTTCACGGGGCGGGAGGTGAGGGAGAGCTTCGTGCTGGCGGCGCGGCGGCTGCCGGTGGAGCTGGTGCTGTACGACAACCGGCGCGACCCGAAGATCGCGCGCGACAACGCGGCGGACGCGGCGCGGCGCAAGGTGGATCTGTTCGTCGAGTACTTCGACGAGCCGACCGCTAACCAGGCGATCGCGCGGACCCTGCACGAGGCGCGCATCCCTGTGCTGGCCATCAGCCATCCGGTCGGTGACGCGCCGCTCTACACGGCCGACAACGTCGCCGCTGGCCGCCTCGCCGGCGAGGCGCTCGCCGACTTCGCGGCGCGCTCGTGGAGCGGCCGCGCGGTCGTCGCGCTGATCGTCGGCCCCGTCGGCGCCCGGCACGATCGCCTCCCCGAGCGCGTGCAGGGCATTACGGAGGGGCTGCGCCGGCGGCAGCCGGCGCTGCGCATCGCGACGCTCGACACGCAGGGCAACCCCGCCACCGTCGGCGGCCTGGTCGGCAAGGCCGTCGCCGCGCAGCCCGGCGCGAAGTTCCTCGTCGCCGCGCTCGACGACGCGACGGCGCTGGCCGCCAAGAGCGCGCTGGAGTCGGCCGGCCGGCTGGCCGACGGCGCCATCGTCGGGCAGGGCTGCGATCGAACGGTCCACGGCGGCGCCAGCGATCGCAAGGAGATCGACCCCAACAACCGGGGCAGCATCGTGCTGGGCTCGGTGGCGTTCTTCCTCGACCGCTACGGGTACGAGGTGCTGCCGCTGGCGCTGCGCGTGCTGCGCGGCGAGCGCGTGCCCGCGCGCACGCCGACCTCCCACCTGCTGATCACGGCGGCCAACGTGTTCCGCGAGTACCCGCCGTACGACATGCAGTGAGCTCAGCGGGCCGCGGGCGCGACGAAGAAGACGCCCTCCACGCCGCCCTCGGCGCCGGCCGCCGTCGCGAACGTGAGGCCGCCGGCCGGGCTCGTGGACACGATCGGGTAGAGGCCGAAGGAGCCGAGCCGCCGGTCGGGTCCGAGCGCGTCGCCGAGCGCCGCCAGGCGACGGGCGCCGCCGGCGCCGGCCACGAACGCGGCGACCTGCACCGCACTGCCGTCCACGGCCGCGGCGAAGGCCACGCTGCCGTCGCCGGCGAGCGCGGGCCAGAGCGAGAAGTGGGCGAAGGTGCCGCCGCCGGGCGCGGCGTCGCCGAGCGCGGCCACCGAGCGGGGCCGGTCGCCCTCCACGACCAGGATGGCCTGCTCGGCCGGCGCGTTCTTCAGCACGGCCGTGAAGGCGACGGCGCCGGCCTCGTTCTGCGCGATGCGCTCGGAGACGCGCGCGACAATGCCGCCGATCGGCGTGTCGCTGCCGGCGCCGATCAGCATGCGCACGGCGCCGCCCTCGGCCACGAACACGCCGCCGGGCACCGCGCGCCCCTCCACCACCGCGGCAAAGGCGACGCGGCGGCGGTTGTTGAGCACCGGCGGCCCGAAGCCGGCGAACGTGCCGCCGGCCGGCGCCGGATCGCCCTGGGCGACGATCTTCACGAGCCGGCCGCCGAGCACCGCGTAGATCGCCTCGACGATCTCGCGGCCGCGCCGCACCGAGGCGAGGAAGGCGACGTCGCCCGCATCGTTGAGCGCGGGCGCGTCCACGGCGGCCATCGTCCCCGACGGCACGCCGGGTGCGGCGCCGCCGGTGACGACGACCGGCCGCAGCCCGCGCGGCCCGCGCACGAAGATGCCCTCGACGGTGCGGCCGCCTGCCACGGCGGCGGCGAAGGCGACGTCGCCGCGCTCGTTGAGCGCGGGCACCGGGTGACGGCCGAAGCCGGACAGCGTGCCGCCGCCCGGCACCGCGTCGCCCTCGGCCGCCACGCGCACCGTGCGGCCGGGCGAGGCGAGGAAGAACGCCTCGCTGGCGGCCGCCCGCAGCAGCGTGGCGAAGAACGCGACCTGGCCCTTGCTGTTGGCGGGCGCGACGATCGGCAGCGA
>DASSLH010000679.1:0-8495 GCA_035689625.1 Candidatus Methylomirabilota bacterium
GCGCTACCCCTTCGCGGCCGAGGACCGCGGTTACCTGGCGTTCCTGGGCCGCTGCTCGCCGGAAAAGCAGGTGGACCTCGCGATCGAGATCGCCCGGCGCGTCGGTCTGCCGCTCCGGATCGCCGCCAAGGTGGACGTCAACGACCGCGAGTACTTCGAGCGCGTCGTCGCGCCGCTGCTCGACGACCCGCTGGTGGAGTTCCTGGGCGAGATCGGCGAGGACGACAAGCCGGCGTTCCTGGGCGGCGCCCGTGCGCTGCTGTTCCCCATCGACTGGCCGGAGCCGTTCGGCCTCGTCATGGTCGAGGCGATGGCCTGCGGCACGCCGGTGGTGGCCCGCCCGTGCGGCGCGGTCCCCGAGGTGGTCGAGCAGGGGCGCACCGGCTTCCTGGGCGAGTCGCTGCTCGAGCTGGTGGAGGCGGTGAAGCGCATCGACGAGATCGATCGCGCCGAGTGCCGGCGCCACGTCGAGCGGCGCTTCTCGGTGGCGCGCATGGCCGACGACTACGAGGCCGTCTACCGGCGGCTGGCAGCGGCGAGGCGCGCGGCATGAGCTCGCGCCCCGACGTCATCGCCGGTGAGCAGTACTACATCCTGGCCTCGGAGGTCGCCGCCGACCTCCCCAAGCTCGTCCTCAAGCACGACGAGGCGTTCCTGGTCGCCGACCCACGCGGCGACCTGCCGAACGTGGCCGGTGAGTTCGGCTTCTACGTCGGCGGCACCCGCTTCCTGCGCCAGCTCGAGCTGCGGCTGTACGATCACCGGCCGATCGTCCTCAACGCCGGCGTGTCCGAGGACGCGCTGCAGGCGAGCGTGGACCTCACCAACCCGGACGTCACGCTGGCGCCCGCGGTGCGGCTGCCCGGCCGCTCCTTGCGGGTGGCGCGCCGGGTGACGGTGCACGGCGGCCAGCTCTACCAGCTGCTGCTCGTCGAGGCGTTCACGCGCGAGGCGCACGACCTCACGCTCACGCTGCGCTTCGCCGCCGACTTCGTGGACGTCTTCGAGGTGCGCGGTCACCCCCGCGAGCGGCGCGGCACGTTCCTGCCGTCGCAGGTCAACGGCGCGACGGTGCGCCTGGGCTATCGCGGCCTCGACGACATCACGCGGACGACGACGCTGACCTTCACGCCGCCGCCCCAGCGCCTGGACGAGACCGCCGCCGAGTTCCGCGTGCGGCTCGATCCCGGCGCCAGCACCGAGATCACCGTCGCGGTGAGCGCCGCCACCGAGGCGACACCGCCGCCGCCGCGGACACTGGGTTACGGCGAGGCGCTGCGGCGCCGGCGGGCCGTCGTGGACGGCCTCGAGCACGACGGCGTGGACGTGCGCTGCGATCACGACCTGTTCGCCGTCTGGGTGGCGCGCTCGCGCCGCGACCTGCGCCTGCTGCTGACCGAGACTGCCGAGGGCCTGGTGCCCTACGCCGGCATCCCCTGGTACGTCGCCGCCTTCGGGCGCGACGCGCTCATCACGGCCATGCAGGTGCTGCCGTTCGAGCCGCGCATCGCGGCCGGCACCCTGCGCTTCCTGGCCCGCCACGTCGGCCGCCGCGACGACGACTTCACCGAGGAGGAGCCGGGCAGGATCATCCACGAGCTGCGCCACGGCGAGATGGCGAACTGCCGCGAGATCCCGTTCATCCCCTACTACGGCACCGCGGACGCCGCGCCGCTCTTCCTGATGCTGCTGGCCGAGTACTGGAAGTGGACGGCCGACGAGGCGTTCCTGCGCGCGCTGTGGCCGACGGCCGAGCGCGTGCTCGGCTGGATGCTGCGCTCGGCCGACGCCCACGACGGCTACCTCACCTACGCGCGCCGCTCGCCGCGCGGCCTGGTCAACCAGGGCTGGAAGGACTCCAACGACGCGATCATGCACGCCTCCGGCGACCTCGCCGAGGCGCCCATCGCGCTCTGCGAGGTGCAGGGTTACCAGTACGCCGCGTTGCTGGCGACGGCCGACGTGGCCGAGGCGCTCGGCGACGCCCAGCGGCCGCGGGCGCTGCGCGAGCGCGCGCGGCGGCTGCGCGAGCGGTTCGAGGCCGACTTCTGGCTGCCCGACCAGGCGTACTACGCGCTGGCGCTCGACCACGACGGGCGGCCGTGCCGCGTCATCTCGTCGAACCCCGGCCACGCGCTGTGGACGCACATCGTCAGCGACAGCCGGGCCACGATCGTGGCGCGCCGGCTGATGTCCGACGACATGTTCACCGGCTGGGGGCTGCGCACGCTGGCCAGCGGCGAGCGTCTCTTCAACCCGATGAGCTACCACAACGGCTCGGTGTGGCCGCACGACACGGCGATCGCCGCCGTCGGCATGCGGCGCTACGGCCTGGCCGAGCCCTCCCTCACGCTCATCACCGGCCTGTTCGAGGCGGTGCTGCAGTTCGAGAATCTCCGGATGCCGGAGCTCTTCTGCGGCTTCGCGCGCGTGGACGGCTACGGCCCGACCCACTACCCTGTCGCCTGCTCGCCCCAGGCCTGGGCGGCCGGCGTCGTGTTCATGCTGATCAGCTCCATGCTCGGCATCGTCCCCGACGCGGTCGAGAACCAGCTGACGTTCAACCGCCCGCGCCTGCCGGCGTGGCTGTCGTGGATCGAGCTGCGCGGCCTCGGCCTGCGCGGCTCCACGATGACCGTCCGCGCCTCGCAGGGCCACGACGGCGCCGCCATCGAGATGCTCGCCCGCCAGGGCGACGCCGAGCTGGTCGTTCGAAGATAACTCGGAGGGGGGCTTCGCCCCCCTTCCGACCGTCGTCGCACGCCTACGGCGTGCTCCTCCGTGCCTCCCCCCACGAACATCGATTGCGGCGGCAAAGCCGCCGCTCGAACGTGGCCGTTCATCGCCCGTGTGGACGATCGGCTGTCGCATTGACGGCTCTCGGGTGCCGGGCTACGCTCGGAGCACGAATCGGAGGACAACGGCATGCACGTCGGCATGGCGGCGGTGTTTCAGAATCCGAGACAGAGCCGCAGCGACTTCGAGGTGTACCGCAACGAGCTGAGGCTGGCGGAGCTCGCCGAGCCGCTGGGATTCGAGTCGGTGTGGGGCGTCGAGCATCACTTCACCGATTACACGATGTGCCCCGACGTGCTGCAGTTCCTCACCTACATGGCCGGGCGCACCGAGCGCGCGCAGCTGGGGTCGATGGTGGTCGTGCTGCCGTGGCACGATCCCCTGCGCGCGGCCGAAGAGATCTCGATGCTCGACAACATCGCGGGCGGGCGGCTCATCCTCGGGCTCGGCCGCGGCGCCGGCAAGGTCGAGTTCGACGGCTTTCGCCTCTCGATGGACGAGTCGCGCCCGCGCTTCGTGGAGTGCGCCGAGATGGTGCTGCAGGGTCTGGAGCGCGGCTACTGCGAGTACGACGGCGTCTACGTCAAGCAGCCGCGGGCGGCGATCCGGCCGGCGCCGTTCAAGTCCTTCCGCGGCCGCACCTACGCGGCCGCGGTCTCGCCGGAGTCGCTGCCGATCATGGCCCGCCTCGGCGTCGGCATCCTCATCATCCCGCAGAAGCCGTGGCACGAGGTCGCGCGCGAGCTCGCGACGTACCGCGACGTCTACCGCCAGGTGAACGGGGTGGACGCGCCGCCGCCGGTGTCGGCCGGCTGGACGTTCTGCGATCGCGATCCCGAGCGCGCGCGCGAGCAGGCCCGGCGCTGGATCGGCGGCTACTACCAGACCGTGCTCGAGCACTACCAGTTCCAGGGCGACCACCTGGCGAAGACGAAGGGCTACGAGTACTACGGCAAGATGAGCGAGAAGATCGCCCAGTACGGCACCGACACGGTCATCGACTACTTCGCCAATCTCCAGGTGTGGGGCACGCCCGAGCAATGCTACGACAGGATCGTGGACATCCACCGCCGCGCCGGCAACAGCCACTTCGTCGGCGTGTTCTCCTACGCCGGCATGCCGTACGACGAGGCCGAGCGCAACATGCGTCTGTTCGCCGCCGAGGTACTGCCGGCGGTGCAGAAGCTCGAGGTCGCGGTGGCCGCCTAGCCCATGCCGCTCGAGACGCTGCGCTACGAGGTCGCCGACCGCATCGCCACGGTGACGCTGAGCCGTCCCGACCGCCTCAACGCGGTGAACACGACGATGATCCGCGAGCTCGTCGAGGTCTTCGACCGCGCCGACGGCGACGACGAGGTGCGGGTGGTGATCGTCACCGGCGCCGGCCGGGCGTTCTGCGCGGGGGCGGACCTCGGCGGCGGCGGCCGGACGTTCGCCGGCGGCGACGGCCGCGCCGAGCGGCCGGACGACCATCGCGACGGCGGCGGGCTCGTCACGCTGCGCCTCTTCGACATGAAGAAGCCGGTGATTGCCGCCATCAACGGCCCCGCCGTCGGCTTCGGCATCACGATGACGCTGGCCATGGACATCCGCCTCGCCTCGACGGCCGCCCGTATCGGCTTCGTCTTCTCGCGCCGCGGCGTGGTCCCGGAGGCGTGCAGCACGTGGTTCCTGCCGCGCCTGGTCGGCATCGCTCAGGCCGCCGAGTGGGCCTATAGGGGGCGCGTGTTCGACGCCGAGGAGGCGCTGGCCGGCGGCCTCGTGAGCCGCGTGGTGGCTCCGGACGCGCTGCTGCCGACGGCACGCGAGCTGGCGCTGGACATCGCGCGCAACACCTCGGCGGTGTCGGTGGCGCTCATCCGCCAGATGCTGTGGCGCATGCTCGGCGCCGAGCATCCGCGCGAGGCGCACCGCCTCGACTCGCTCGGCATGTGGCACACCGGGCGCTCGGCCGATGCGCACGAGGGTGTGACGTCGTTCCTCGACAAGCGCCCGGCGCGCTTCACCGGCCGGCCGAGCAAGGACATGCCGCCCTTCTACCCGTGGTGGACATGACGACGCCGCTGACGGTGCACCTGCCGTTCAACCGCGACATCCTCGGCGCGACGTTCACGCCGGCCAAGCGGGGCGGCAAGCCGCTGGCCGAGCGCGGCCACTGGCTGCTCGTGCAGGGGCAGACCCTGCTGGTCGTCAGCGACGCCGGCCAGCCGCGCCTGCCGGCCGGCGACTGCCCACTGGCGCCGGGCGGGCCGCCGTTCTGGCTCGGCACCTACCTGGACGAGCCGTGCTGGGTCGTGCCGGTGCCGGCCGACGCGGCGGTGCCCGCGGGGCTGAGCCGCGAGACGCTGGTGCCGATGCGCGGCGCCCGCCTGCCCGACGCGCTGCTCTCGCTGGGCGGCATGGCGATGCAGGCGCTGTGGTGGGAGTCGACGAGCGGCTTCTGCCCGCGCTGCGGCGCCGCCACCGAGCGCATCGAGAACGAGTGGGGCAAGCGCTGCCCGTCGTGCCGCTACGAGCATTACCCGCACCTGCACCCGGCGACCATCGTGCTGGTGCGCGACGGCAACCGCGTGCTGCTCACGCGCAAGGCCGAGTGGGCGCCCGGCCGCTACGCGCTGATCGCCGGCTTCGTGGACAACGGCGAGTCGCTGGAGGCCTGCGTCGCCCGCGAGATCAAGGAAGAGGCCGGGGTGGACGTCAAGGACATCCGCTACGTCGGCAGCCAGAACTGGCCGTTTCCCAGCCAGATGATGATCGGCTTCGTCGCCACCTACGCCGGCGGCGAGATCGTCATCGATCGCGAGGAGCTGGAGGACGCGCGCTGGTTTTCCTGCGACGCGCTCCCCGCGCTGCCCTCACGCCATTCCATTTCCCGCTTCATCATCGATCACCACGCGCAGCCGTCACCCCACCCGGCGCACTAGCCCCGTCGGGCGGTGATCACCAGGCCCACCGCGGCGGCGAACATCGCCGCCGTGGCGGCCCAGCCGAGCGCGTTGAGCCAGCGGCCATTCACGTGCTCGCCCATGACGGCACGGTTGCCGGAGACCAGCATGATCGCGACCAGCAGCGGCGGCGCCAGGAACCCGTTGATGACGGCCGTCCAGAACAGCGCGGTGATCGCACCGACGCTGGTGAAGTTGACGAGCACGCCGATCCCGGTGGACAGCGCGATTACGAGGTAGAAGCGGCGGGCCCGGTGCGGGCGCAGGTCGAGGCCGGACCGCCAGCCGCCCGCCTCGGCCAGCGCGAAGGCGGCGGAGCCGCTCAGGATCGGCACCGCGAGGAAGCCGGTGCCGATGAGGCCCAGCGCGAACAGCACGAAGCAGGCGTCGCCGGCCAGCGGACGCAGCGCCTGGGCGGCATCGGCGGCCGTCTCGATGTGGCGATGGCCGGCGCGGAACAGGGTGGCCGCGGTCGCGAGGATGATGAAGTACATCACGAGGTTCGAGAACGCCATGCCGACGCTCACGTCCCAGGCCGCGTCACGCAGGTCCGGCTCGCTCGCGCCGCGGCGCCGGCCGATGGCCCGCCGGCCGGCCGCCTTTTCTTCCTCGACTTCCTGGCTGGCCTGCCAGAAGAAGAGATACGGCGAGATCGTCGTCCCCAGGACGGCCACCAGCGTGGAGAGGAAGTCGGCGTCCCATCGCAGCGTCGGCAGCACCGTGCCCCGCGCGACGGCCCGGAGATCCGGATGCGCGAACAGCGCGGCCAGGACGTAGGCGAAGAGCGAGAGCGTCAGCCAGCGGAACGTGCGCTCAATGAGGCGGTACGAGCCCCAGACCTGGACCGCGACGATCACCGCTGCCACCGGCAGGACGAGCACGCCCGGCCGCACGGGGACGAGCAGCCCGAGCGCGGCGGCGATGGCGCCGAGGTCGGCGCCGACGTTGATCGTGTTGGCCACCGCGAGGGCGCCGACGACCGGGTAGAGCAGCGCGCGCGGGTAATGGCGGCGCAGGACGCCGGCCAGGCCCATGCCGCTCACGAGGCCGATCCTGGCGCAGATCAGCTGCACGGCGGCCATCAGCGGAAACGTCAGCGGCGCCGTCCACAGCGTCGCGAAGCCGAACGAGGCGCCCGCGACCGCGTAGGTCGCGATGCCGGATGGGTCGTCGTCGGACGCGCCGGTGATCAGGCCGGGCCCGAGGAACGCGAGGATGCGCCGATGGCGCGCCGGTCGGATCGGCGCGCTCACGAGGCCGACACCGGGGCCGTCGCTATGCCGGCGGGACCGGCAGGACGTCTCCGCACACCCGGCACGTGCGCAGCGTCTCGCTGGCGTTGAAGCGATCGATGATCACCTTCAGCTCGCGCTCGATGTCGGCGCAGGCGAAGCGCTCCTCGTGCAGCGGCGCGCCGCAGCGCTCGCAGAACCACGCCAGTGCGTCCAGCTCGTCAGGGCGGCGCTTGCGCTCGATCACCAGGTCCCAGGTGCCGGCCGGCCGGAGCGGGCAGTGCGGCGTGCCGGCCCGCACCAGCATGGCCTCGCCCTGCCGCACCGCCACGTACCGCAGGCGACCATCGCGGTCGCGGCAGCGCACGACGATGTCGCCCTCCAGCTGGTAGAAGATCTCGTCGCCGGGGTCGACGTGGAAGCCGTTGCGCGCGTTGGGACCGCGCACCAGGAGGTGAACGGGCTCGAGCTCGGCCATCAGCCGGCGCGAACGAGCAGCCGCTCGTAGAGCGCCTCGGTGCGCTCGACCTTCGCCTGCGTCGAGAACATCGCCTGCACGCGCTCGGCGCCCGTCCGCGCCATGGCCGCCGCCTCCTGGGGGTGCCGGATCATCTTGAGGATCGCGGCGGTCAGCGCCCCCACGTCGCGCGGCGGCACGAGATAGCCGGTGACGCCGTCCACGACCAGCTCGGGGTTGCCCTCCAGATCGGTGCCGATCACCGGGGTGCCGACCGCCAGCGCCTCGCGCAGCGTGCCGGTCAGGCCCAGCCCGGCCCAGGAGGCGTCCACGCAGCAGTCGCTGGCGGCCAGGATCTCCGGAATGTCCTCGCGATAGCCGAGGACCTGCACGCGCGCCTCGATGCCATGCGTGCGCGCGATCTCCAGCAGGCTCTCCGGCCGCCGGGCGCCGACGATCAGCAGCCGCGCCGGCGGCGCCCCGCGGATCACGCCGGCCATCGCCGCGATGACGTCGTCGTTGCCCTTCCACGAGCGCACCCCGATCTGGGTCACCAGGAAATCGCCGGCGGCCAGGCCCAGCTCGCGGCGGATCGGCGCGCCGTCCACGCCGGGGTGAAACCGTGTCGTGTCGGAGCCGGAGTAGATCACCTCGATCTTGTCGGCCTTCACGCCGCTCTGCACCAGGCCGCGCTTGATGGACTCGCACACGGCCACGATGCCGGTCACCCGCCGCGTGGTGTAGCCGAGGCGATTGAACGGGTCGAGCGGGAAGCTGACGCCGCGGTTGAGGATCAGCACGGGGATCTTCACGAACAGCCCGGCCATGAGCGCCAGCGTGCGCGCCCGCCCCTTCTGGGCGTGCACGACCTGGATGCGATGGCGCCGGACGATCCGCGCCAGCCGCGCCGCCGAGCGCAGGTCCACCTCGGACGTCATCGGCACCGGGTACCATGGGATGCTGGCCGCCTTCGCGCGCGCCTCCCAGTGGGGACTCGGGCGCGTGGCCAGCACCACCTCGTGGCCGCGCGCCTTCAGCGCGCAGACGAGCTCGAACAGCTGGATG
>DASSLH010000680.1:0-3329 GCA_035689625.1 Candidatus Methylomirabilota bacterium
GTCCGGGCGCGGACGTCCTCGGCGGCCGCCTTCAGCTCGGTCTCGTTGCGCGCGCACATCGCCACCCGCGCGCCCTCGGCCGCCAGCCCCAGCGCGCAGGCGCGCCCCATGCCCTTGCTGGCCGCGGTGACCAGCGCCACCTTCCCCCTCAGTCCCAGGTCCATGTCACACCTCCTATCACAGCGCCGTGTCGAGGGGCGACACGGCTTTGCCGGGGCGCCCCGAACGTCTGGGGGGCTTGGGGGCCATTTCGGGGCCCCCATCTTTATCTAGATCTGTCTGAAGAATTCCGCGCGGTCGCCGCCGGTGACCTCCAGGCGGCGCACGGCGTTGTCGCGCATGACCTCGAGCGTGAGCCGCTCGCCCGGCTCGTGCCGCCACAGCCGCATGTAGAGGTCGCGGCGGCTGCTGATCCCCTCGGCGTTGACGGACACCACCATGTCGCCCTCGCGCAGGCCGCCCTTGTCGCCGGGCCCGCCGGGGACGAGGCCGGCGATCACCACGCCCTCGTCCATCGCGTGGGCGAAGACGCCGAGCCAGGCGCGCCGCGGCCGGGTGACGACGCGGCCGTAGCGCAGCAGCTCCTCGGCGTGCTCCAGGTAGCAGTCCACGGGAATCGCCAGCGAGGAGCGCGCGATCTCGTTCAGGTTGAGCGAGAGGATGCCGATCAGCCGGCCGGCCAGCGTGAACAGCCCGCCGCCGCCGAAGCCGGGGTTGGGCGCGCTGGTCACGATGCCGCGATCGAGCAGGTACTCCCAGTACGCCTCGAACTCGCCGATGTAGGTCACGAGGCCACCGGCCACGCGCACCTCGCGCACGCCCGACGAGGCGATGGCGATGACGGGATCGCCGCGCTCGGGCGCCCGCGCCACGCCCACCGCCGCCGCCGTCAGACCCTGGCGCTTCACGCGCAGCAGCGCGTAGCCCTGCTCGAAGTCCTGCGCCACCACCTCGGCCCGCACGCGCCGGCCCTTGAGCGGCGCCACGTCGATCGTGCTGGCGCCCATCACGACGTAGTTCACGGTCAGCACGAGGCCGCCGGCGGCGTCCACGATCACGCCGCTGCCCATGCGCTCGTCGCCCAGGATGCGCGTGGAGGGATGCTGCTTGGGGACCTGGGCGTGGATGTTGACGATCGACGGCAGCAGGCCCTTGACGAACTCGACGGGCGCGTCCATCAGCGCGGCCTCACTTCGCCTTGAGGTGGCGCGTGAAGAACTCCTCGACGCGACGGCGCGCGTCGGCGTTGGCGGCCGCATCGAAGCCCACGGTGGCGCCGCAGCAGCCGCCCGGCTTGTTGCGGTTCTCCACCTCCGGCAGCACCACCCGCGGCTGGCCCACGACGTCGAAATAGTGCACGGCGCCCGGATAGAGGACGATGGTGGCGTCGGCCCCGCGCGACTGCATGGCCTCGACCATCCGCTTGCACTCGCCCGGCAGCGTCCAGTCGTCGGCATCGCCGATGAGCAGCAGCAGCGGGCGGACGACCTGCTCGTTGACCAGCGAGTAGCACCCGCCGGGGTACAACGCCACCGACGCCACCACGCCCGGCGGGGGCAGCTCGACGCCGCGCCGCCGTGCGCGCGCCAGGCTGGGCCCGTTGATCAGCGCCATCGAGAACACGCCGCCGTTGGACCAGCCGATGGCCCCGATGTGCCGCGCGTCCACGTAGGAGCGCGTGTGCAGCCAGCGCACCGCGCCGACGGCGTCGTCGAAGCGCTCCGTGCTCGGGATGTCCTCGCCCGGCACGCAGCCGGTCTCCTTGGTGACGCCGCGCGGCGCCCACGAGTCCACGATCACGGCGACGAAGCCGCGCTCGCGAAACCAGTCCCCCCACTGCCGCGTCGAGTCCGACACGCCGTGGCAGCCGTGCAGCAGCACGACGGCCGGGAACGGCCCCTGCCCGTTGGGCCGCAGCTCGAGCGCCGGGATCGCGCGCGCGTGGTCCGGCGTGGCGTTCGGGAAGGAGAAGGCGAGCGGGGCGGTGGCGCAGCCGGCAACCAGGACCGAGGCGGCGAGCACCGCCCAGGCGTGACGAGGCATGGATCGAGCATACACCGGACGACGGGTATAGAATCCGCTCATGGCACGCCCCGTCCGCGCGATCGTCTACAGCGATTACCTCTGACCGTGGTGCTACCCGGCGGCGGTCCGCCTCCGGAGACTTCAAGAAATGTGGGGAGCCGATCTGGTCCTCGAGCACCGCGCGTTCCCGCTGCGACCGACGCCGGTGGCCGGCGTGCCGTTCAGGGGCACCTATCGGGAAGAGGGCTGGCGCCGCTGCAGCCAGATGTCGGCCGGCGACGGCATCACCTTCACGCCGTGGCCCCACGCGACGCTGCCCGGCTTCAGCCTGCCGGCGCTGGAGGCCGCCAAGTGCGCGGCCAAGCAGGGCGAGGAGGTCTTCGAGCGCGTGCATCGGGCGCTCTACGAGGCGTACTTCACGCGCAGCCTCGACATCGCCGATGCCGCCACGCTGGAGCGCGTCGTCGCCGAGGCCGGCGCCGACGTCGCGCGCTTCACGGCCGATCGCGCGGCCGGCTTCGCGCGGGAAGCGGTGATGGCGGACTACGAGGCGGCGGTGAGCGAGCACGGCGTGCGCGCGATTCCCACCGTGATCGTGCCGGAGACGGGGCGCGCGCTCGTGGGCCTGGCCGAGCTGTCTGTCTACCGCGCGGCGCTCGAGGAAGCCGCCGGCTGAGCCAGCCCACGCTCGGGCTGCTGGCGTTCGCGCTGACCGCGGACGGCCGCGGCATCCGCACCTGGCGCCGCGACGGCGGCCGCGCCGTCGCCGACGTCGTCCCCTTCACCCCGTTCCTGCTGCTCGCCGATCCCGCGCTGGTGACCGGCGCCGGCGGCCGGCTCGACGTGCAGCGCCTGCAGGGCCCGGGCGAGCTGGCCTGGCTGGCGCGATTCGCGAGCTGGGGCGAGGCGCTGGCGGCGCGCGACGCCTGCCGCAGCAAGAGCGGCCTGGCCCCCGACCTGCCGGCCGCACCGTACCGGCTCTTCGCCGACGCCGTGCAGCAGCACCTGCTGGCGACGGGGCTGACGTCCTTCGGCGGCCTGCGCTTCGGCGACCTGCGCCGGATGGCGCTGGACATCGAGGTCGTGACGGCCGGGGGCGACGAGTTCCCCAGCGCCGCCCGCGCCGGCGACCGGATCGTGGCCGTCGCGCTGGCCGACTCCACGGGCTTCCGCCACGTCGTGCGCGGCGACCGGCTGGACGAGCCGGCGCTGCTGGAGGAGACGACGCGCCTGTTGCGCGAGCGCGATCCCGACGTCATCGAGGGCCACAACATCTTCCGCTTCGACCTCGAGTACATGGAGGC
>DASSLH010000681.1:0-12104 GCA_035689625.1 Candidatus Methylomirabilota bacterium
GGTCGCGACCTCCAGCACGTCGGCCGGCATGTACTTCTGGCGCAGCTCCTCCGGCGTGCCGAGCGCGATGATGCGGCCGCGGTCGAGCAGCGCCAGCCGATCGCAGTACTCGGCCTCGTCCATGTAGTGCGTGGTGACGAACACCGTGGCGCCCTGCTGGGCCATGGCCTGGATGAGGTCCCAGAACCCGCGGCGCGATACCGGATCGACGCCCGAGGTCGGCTCGTCGAGGAACAAAATCGCCGGCTCGTGGAGGATCGAGCAGGCCAGCGCCAGCCGCTGCCGCCAGCCGCCGGCCAGCGACCGCGCCAGCGTGTCCCCGCGTCCCACGAGGTCCGCCATGTGCAGCGCCCACGCCAGCCGCGCGGCTTTCTTGCCCTTGGGCACGCGGTAGATGCCGGCGAAGAATTCCAGGTTCTGGCGGACCGTGAGGTCCTCGTAGAGCGAGAAGCGCTGCGACATGTAGCCGATGATCTGCTTGATGGCCGGGCGCTCGCGCCGGATGTCGAGGCCGCCGACCCAGCCGCGGCCGCCACTGGCGGCTAGCAGACCGGTGAGCATGCGGATCGTCGTGGACTTGCCCGAGCCGTTGGGGCCGAGGAAGCCGAAGATCTCGCCGCGCCGCACGTCGAACGAGATGCGGTCCACCGCCACGAACTCGCCGAACCGCCGCTCGAGCGCCTCGACGCGGACGGCGACGTCAGCGGGCGCCGACACCGCCGGCCTCCGGCGCCCGCTCGATCATCGCGATGAAGACGTCCTCGAGCGACGGCACGATGGGCCGTGGCTCGCCGGCACCCACGCCGGCGGCGGCCAGCGCGCGCGTAAGCGCGGCGCCGTCGCGAGCCAGCGAGCCGACGGCCACGTGCAGCCGCCGGCCGAACACCGTCACCGCCGCCACGCCCGGCAGCCCGAGCAGCGCGCGCCGCGCGCGGGCCGGATCGCTCGCGACGATCTCGACCACCTGGCCCGGCATGAGCGCCTTCACGCGCTCGGGCGTGTCCACCGCCAGCAGCCGGCCGCGATGCAGCAGCGCCACGCGATGGCAGCGCTCGGCCTCGTCGAGATACGCCGTCGCCATGACGATCGTCACGCCGTCCTTGAGCATGTCGTAGAGGATCCGCCAGAAGTCGCGCCGGGAGACGGGGTCGACGCCGTTGGTGGGCTCGTCGAGCAGCACGATCTCGGGCGTGTGGATCAGCGCGCAGGCCAGGCCGAGCTTCTGCTTCATGCCCCCCGAGAGCTTCTCGGCCAGGCGGTCCTGGAAGCCGGCCAGGTTGCTGAACGCCAGCAGCCGCGCGATGCGCGCCCGGCGCTCGGCGGGCGGCACCTCGAAGAGGTCCGCGTAGAAATCGAGGTTCTCGTGCACCGTGAGATCACCGTAGAGACCGAAGCGCTGCGACATGTAGGCGATCCGGTCCTTCACGGCCTCTGGCGTGCTCCGGATGGAGTGGCCAGCCACCCGGGCGTCGCCGGCCGTCGGCGGCAGGATGCCGGCCAGCATGCGGAGCGTCGTCGTCTTGCCGGCGCCGTCGGGACCGACGATGCCGAACAGCTCGCCGCAGGGAATGTCGAGGCTGAGGCCGTCGACCGCCACGACGCTCCCGAACCGCCGGCCGAGGCCGTCGAGCTCGAGGGCGGCCACGGCCGCCCTCACGGCAGCCGCAGCCGCGCGTCCGCCGGCATGCCGGGCTTGAGCTCCTGCGAGGCGTTGTCCACGGCGACCTTCACGGCGAAGACGAGCTTCACCCGCTCCTCGAAGGTCTGGATCGTCTTGGGGGTGAATTCGGCCTCCGAGCTCACGAACACGACGCGGCCGCGGTAGACCTTGCCGCGGTATGAGTCGGTCGTGACCTCGGCGGCCTGGCCCAGGTGCACGCGGCCCAGCGAGGTCTCCGGCACGTAGATCTTCACCCAGACGTCGTCGAGGTCGGCGATCGTGACGATCGGCGTGCCGGCCGCGATCGTCTCCCCCGGCTCGACGTGCTTGCGCAGGACGACGCCGTGCAGCGGGCTGCGCAGCACCGTGTAGCCGAGCGTGGCCTCGGCCATCGCCAGCGCCGCGCGGTCGCGGCGGATGTTGGCCTCGAGCGTCGTGAGCTCCTGGCGCTTGTGCACGATGTCGAGCTCGCCGGTCTCGGCCTCGACCAGCGCGGCCTGGGCCTGGCGCACGTCGGCCTCGGCGCGCCGGATCTCCTCGGCGCGCGAGCCTTCCCGCGTGAGGTCGAGCTTCTCGACGGCGGCGCGGTGCTGCTCGGCGGCGACCTGGTAGGCGGTCCACGCTGCGTCGCGCGCCTGGGCGGCCACCAGGCCGCGCTGGAAGAGCATCTCGTAGCGCCGGGCGTCGGCCTCCGCGTTGTCCAGCGTCGCCTTCGCGCGCCGCACGTCGGCTTCGGCCTGCTGGATCTCCTGGCGCCGCGAGCCGGCCTTGACCTGCGCGAGGTACTCCTGGCGCGCGGCCAGGGTCGCCCGCGCCTGGGCGATGCGGCTCGCGGTCAGGTCCTCGCGCAGCCGCAGCTCGGTGCGCAGCAGCGGCATCTGGCTCTCGGTGGAGCCCACCACCTCGCGCAGCCGCGCGGCGTCGGCCTCGAGGTCCTTGCTCTCCAGCCGGCCGATGAGCTGGTCGCGCTCCACGCGCGTGCCCTCGTCCACCGGACGCTCGAGCAGACGGCCGGAGACCTTGAAGCTGGGATGCACCTCCGTGGACTCGATGTTGCCCGAGGCGACCAGGACGCCGGCCGGCGCGCCGCTCCACCACTGCCAGGCGGCGATGGCGCCGAGGACGGCGAGCACAGCGGCGACGAGCGCGAGCAGCGGGCGCTTGCGGCGGGCGCGCGGGGGCTCATCCGGCGGCCGCGGCTGGGCGTGCTGCGCGGGCGCTGCCGGCGGCGCGGACGACTCCGGCCGGGGCGGAGCCGTGACGCCGTTGACCTGGCCGATCGCCACGGATGTTTCCCCTTTCCGCTCGGCACGGCGGTGCGCCTGGCAGCGGCGACCCGCGCGGAGCATGAGGCAAGGGTGCACCCGCGGTGCCAGACTCGGGCTCCGGCCGGCTGCCGACAAGGGTCAGGAATCATGGGCGAAATCGCCCCAGCAGGGGCCGCGTCCGGCGGCCGGACCGGCGCCCGCTGGGGCGCAGAGGCTGAAGACTGGGGCGCCGACGCCGCAGGCGCGGCGCCGCCCTCGCTCAGCGCGGGCCGGAGAGCTTCTCGATGAGGCCCGAGTAGGACGCGACCTTGATGATCTGCTGGAACTGCGCGCGGTAGTGGTTGAGCAGGCTCAGGTGGTTCACGAGCACGTCGTAGACGAGCCAGCGGCCGTCACGGCGTTGCAGCCGGTACTCGAGCTGCATCTCGCGCCCAGGTCCGCTGGGAACGCGGGTGTCGACCGCAGCGGTGTCGGCCTGGACCGACTCGGCGACGTACTGGATGTCGGTCGCGTTCACGCGGCCGAGGCCGACGATCTGCGCCTCGACCAGGCCGCGAAAGAGACGCAGGAACTGCTCGCGCTCGTCCTCGGTGCGCTCGCGCCAGTAGCGGCCGAGCGCCCGCTGCCCCATCTCGTCCCAGTCGAACATCTGGGCGAGCAGCGCGCGACCCTCGTCGGAGACGCGGCGATCGCGGCGACCGCCCTGCACCGTGTCGAACATGCGCGAGACGTCGAGCTTGAGCTGCTCGGTGACCTCGCCGGCCCGGGCGGGCGCGAGCGGCAGCAACAGCAGGGAGGCCAGGAACACGAACAACAGCGAAACACGGTACCTCACAGCAGCATCCTCGTATCCTTCCGCGCCGTTGATGAAGACGCCCCTGCCCGCGGAAGTGCCGGAGACGCTGCCTGAACCGGGTATGACTCGGGTGAGCCGCCGACCTGACCAGACCGGCAGATCTTACACTGAGAACCGCTTGCCGTCCATCGCCAACGTCCCGCGCGCGCCGTGCTAGCGCTGGCTGTCGTAGGCGTGCGCACGCAGGAAGGCCACGAGGTCGGCCAGCTCGCCGGGGGTGAACCGCGGCCAGGTGCCGCTGTCGATCTGCGTCGAGATCTCCATGACGAAGGCGTGATTCCACATGACGGCGACGATCGTCCACGGCGAGCCCCAGCCCTTGAGCGAGTCGAGGCTGCCGGCCGTCCGCCCGTGCGGCGGCTCCAGCGAGTGGCAGCCGAGGCACCCCCGGTCGCTCACGAGTCGCTCGCCGCGGGCGACGTCGCCGTGGACGGCCAGGAATCCGTCGCCGGCGACCGCGGCCGTGTACAGATAGGCCGTCACGTCGCTCATCTCGTCGCCCGTCAGGTAGGGCTTGTCGCCGCGCGTGGCGCGGATGCGCGCCGCCATCCCGGGCATGTGGTTCCACATCGCCGCGGCCAGGTCGTAGAGCGACGGCGGCGGCGCGCCGCGCCCCAGGTCGGGCCCGAGGTGGCCGCCGGCGCCGTTGATCGCGTGGCACGCCGCGCAGCCCTTGCTCTGAAACAGCCGGGCGCCGGACACGGCGTTGAGCGTGGGCGCCAGCGGCTCGTCGGCCCGCGCGGGGCCGACGGCCGCGAGCAGCACGGTGACGACGAGGGTGGCGATCGCCCAGGCCCGGCCCACGGTAGCCTCAGTCGAGCTCGGCGACGCTCACGCGGAGCGCGACCAGCCGGCCGCGCTCGTGCAGGCAGTCCACGGTCACAAAGTCGCCGGGCGTCAGGTCGGCGGCGTCGAGCGGGACCTCGAGAAAGTCGCCGACGAACCCCCCGGGCACGCTCACACGGATGAGCGCGTCGACCTTCGTGGCCGGCGTCAGCACGATCGTGCGCCGGGTGACGACGGTCTCGCCGTGGTCCAGCCGCCAGGGCCCGACCTCGGCCAGCACCAGGACACCGCGCTGGGCGTCCACGGCCACGACCGTTCCGGAATGCTTCACGTGCGGCGTATCGGCGGCGGGCGCCGGGGCAACGCCCAGCAGCGAGGCCGAGAGGATGAGCGAGGCGACGATTGCCAGCATGGCGATCACTCCGTGATCTGGGCCTCGAGGCGGACCGGCGTCTCGAGCGAGGCCGAGACCAGGCAGGCGCGCTCGGCCTTCTCGAGCACGCGCTCGGCGCGCTCCCGGTCGGCCGGCACGGCCAGCGTGAGATGCGGGTGCAGGACGATGTCGGTGAACCGGGTGACGCCGTGCGCGCGGTCGACGAAGCCCTCCGTCTCGACCGAGAGCGAGACGAATTCCAGTCGGGAGGCCCGCGCGACGGCCCGGAACGTGAGCAGGAAGCACGAGGCGACCGCGCCCAGGAGCAACTGCTCGGGGCTCCAGGCGTCGCCCGGCCCATCGAACTCGGGCGGCGCCGCCGTCCGCAGCTCGGGCACGCCAGGGCTCGACAGCGTGGCATAACCTTCCCAGGTGCCCGCGATGCGTGCGGCATACCGGTGCGGCAGTGGCTTCATGGCGCCCTCCAAATCGAATCGGAGGCTGCATCGGCAGTGCCAGAGCCGAATGAAGGAACTCCGGCGGGTTGCGTCACCGTCGCGGGGTTCCGGTGCCTCACTTCGCGGCGTCGTCGCCTCACCCGGCGCGCGAAGACGCCGGCCTTCCGGCGATTTCGCCCGCGATGTCACGCGCTTGCCGTGGGCAGGACGGCGCCGCGCCATGGCCGGTGCCTTGCACGACTTCACGCAAGCGGGACGCGCGGAGGTGAAGTCATGACCATGAGGCATACGCGCGGAGACCCTGCAGAAGGTCCGTCGGACGAGCGGGCAGCGTTTTCGACCACTGCGTCGGTGAGTGATCGCATGTCGCGGCCGCCGATCACCGTGGCGACGACCGCGCCCGTGATGGAGGCGCTGGAGTTGATGGCGAGGCACAGGATCCATTACCTGCCGGTCGTCGACGAGCACGCCCGGCTGGTGGGCATGGTGACCACGGACGACGCGCTCGGCACCGGGCGGCACGTCCCGTCGGACCGGGACGTCGTCGCCGACGTCATGAGCGCGCCGCCGGTGTCCATCGCGCCCACCGCGCCGCTCACGGACGCGATGCGGCTGATGGCGGACCGCAGCCTCGGCGCCCTGCCGGTGGTCAAGCATGGCCTCGTCGTCGGCATCCTCACCCAGAGCGACGTCGTAGCCGCGCTGGCCCACCGGTGGCCGGCGTGAGTCAGAGAGGAGCGACACGATGACAGCGCGCGAGCTGATGACCCCCGACCCGGCCACCGTGTCGCCGACCGCGACGATCGCGGAAGCCTGGGACCTGATGCGGGAGATGGACATCCGTCACCTGCCCGTCGTGGACGGCGAGATCGTCGTCGGCATGCTGAGCGACCGCGACCTGGGCAACCTCGACGTGGGCCGGCTGCTGACCGAGGAGGGCGCCGAGGCGCTGCGCCGCCGGCTCACGCACCCGGTCATCCAGATCATGAGCAGCGACGTGGTCGCCGCCGAGCCGGAGACCGACGTGAGCGAGCTCGTCGGCATCTTCCTCGAGCAGAAGGTCGGCGCGATCCCGGTGGTGATGCCGGACAATCGGCGCATCGTCGGCATCGTCAGCTACATCGACGTGCTGCGGGCCGTGCAGGACCTGCTCGAGGCCGCCTGACCCGCGCGGCGCTCACGCGTCGCCCGAGCCCCAGCGCCATGAGCTGGGCCGCCTGGATCACGGGTCGCTCCACGGCCGACACGTCGCGGATCGCGCAGGTCGCCGCCGAGCGGCTGCGCGCCGCCGGCGACGACGTCGCCGTGCTCGAGCTCGACGCCCTCCGCCGCTGCCTGACTCCCGCGCCCACCGGCAGCGACGAGGAGCGCGAGGCCCTGCAGCGCGCGCTCGTCTACATCGCCGCGTGCCTGGTCGAGGCCGGCCGGCCGGTGATCGTCGACGCCACCGAGCCCGCGCCGATCTGGCGCGACCTGGCCCGCGCGACGATCCCTCGCTTCGTCGCGCTCGACGTGGCCGGCGCGCCCACCGTGGACGCTGCGGCCGACACCGTCGTGGACGTCATCGGCCGTCGCCCGCCGCGGCGCCGGTGGACGCCGGATGCCGCCGCGCTGGGCCGGCGCCTGCTCCCCGACAAGGGATCCGAGGAGGAGCGCGCGATCGCGCGCCGGGCCCGGGCGTGGGTCGCGCGCGAGGCGATGGTGCGCGAGCAGATCGCCGGCCGGGGCGTGCGCGACGCCGCCGTGCTGGCGGCCATGCGCGCGGTGCCCCGCGAGGAGTTCGTGGACCGCGATCTGGCGCCGGAGGCGTACGAGGACGCGCCGCTGCCGATCGGCGAGGGCCAGACGATCTCGCAGCCGTACATCGTGGCGGTCATGACCGAGGCGCTCCGCCTGGCTCCCCGCGACCGCGTGCTCGAGATCGGCACCGGCTCGGGCTACGCCGCCGCTGTGCTGGCGCGCATCGCGGGCGACGTCTACACGGTCGAGCGGATCGAGAGCCTGGCCGAGATGGCGCGCCGGCGCCTGGCCGCGCTCGGCTACGGCAACGTGCACGTGCGTCACGGCGACGGCTCGCTCGGCTGGCCGGAGCACGCGCCCTACGACGCGATCGTGGTGACGGCCGGTGGCCCGCACGTGCCGCCCCCGCTGCTGCAGCAGCTCGCGCTCGGCGGCCGCCTCGTCATGCCGGTCGGCGCCTCGCACTGCCAGCGTCTGGTGCGCGTCGTACAGCGGGCGCCCGACGTCTACGACCGCCAGGCGCTCGAGGAGGTCTGCTTCGTCCCGCTGGTCGGCGCCGAGGGCTGGCCCGCAGTGGAAGGCGGCTGCTGATGGCGCCGCCGGCGATCGTCGTCGAGGCGCTGCCGGGGCCACCCTTGGCCCGGCGCCGCCTGGAGCTGGTGGAGCGCAAGGGCCTCGGCCATCCCGACACGATCTGCGACTCGCTGGTCGAGGCGATCGCGCTCGCCCTCAACCGGATGTACGTCGAGCACGTGGGCGCCGTCGCCCACTACAACGTGGACAAGGCGCTGCTGGTCGCCGGCCAGTGCCACAAGACCTTCGGCGCCGGCGCGGTGACTCGCCCGATCGAGCTCGTCGTCGGCGATCGCGCCACGTTCGAGGTCGGCGGCCACAAGCTGCCGGTCAAGGAGACCGCCGAGGCGGCCGTGGACGCCTGGCTCGCCGCGCACCTGCCGCGGGTGCGACCGCACCTGCGCGTGCGCAGCGCGCTGGCGCCGGGGTCCGCGGAGCTGACCGGGATCTTCGCGCCCGGCCAGGGCGAGATCGCCTCGAACGACACCTCCGGCGCCAGCGGCTACGCGCCGCTCAGTCCCACCGAGGCGCTCGTGCTCGAGGTCGAGCAGTTCCTGAACGGCGCCGAGTTCAAGCAGCGGTTCCCCGACACCGGCGAGGACGTGAAGGTCTTCGGCCGGCGCCAGGATGACCGGGTCGGCGTCACGGTCGCCATGCCGCTGCGGGCGGCGGCGACGCCATCCGAGGGCGCCTACTTCCGGCGCAAGGACGAGATCCTCGCCGCGCTCGGGCGGCGCTTCGCCCACGGCCCGTTCGCGCTCGACTGGCAGCTCAACAACCTCGACGTGGCCGGGCGCGGCAGCGACGGCGTCTACCTCACCGTGACCGGGACGTCGGCCGAGGACGCGGACTCCGGCCAGGTGGGCCGCGGCAATCGCGCCAACGGCCTCATCGCGTTCTCACGGCCGAGCGGCGGCGAGGCGGTGGCGGGCAAGAACGCAACGGCCCACGCGGGGAAGATCTACAGCGTCCTCAGCCACGTGCTCGCCCAGCGGATCCAGGGCCGCGTCCCCGGCGTCGCCGAGGTCTACGTCCACCTGGCCGCCCGGATCGGCGAGCCGGTGGACCGCCCGTGGGTGGGCGTGCAGGTCGTGCTGGCGCCGGGCGCGGCGTTGCCGGACGTCGAGCCCGCGATCCGGGACGCCGCCGGCGAGACGCTGGCGCGGCTGCCGGACTTCCGCGCGCGCCTCGCCCGCGGCGAGTTCCCCGTCTGCTAGACGGCCTCGCCCTCGGCGAGGTCGTCCTCGGTGCGCCCGCACTTGTCGCAGAGCGTGACGAGGACGGGGTTGCCCTCGACGTCGGTCTCGCCGGCGTCGGCGGCGTGCATGAGGCCGCCGCAGCGGCACGCCTCGGGGTAATCCTCGGCGCACTCGGGACAGCGGGAATCGTCCACGCGATGAGTCACGACTTGACCGACAGTGAACAGCGCCATGGCTCCCCTCCTCAGGGTCGGATGTTCGCGCAAGCCGCGGGCCGCCGGACCGTGTAGCCCTTGGCCTCGAGTGCGCTCACCGCGCGCCGCGGATCCATGCTCGCCACGCGGAGAATCCCCTCGCGCGAGCCCGGCCCCGTCGCCAGCGTGACGATGCTCGCGATCCTCACGCCGGCCTCCTCCACCGTGCGCACGATGTCGGCCAGCGCCGAGCCGCCGGGGGCGAAGTCGACCTGCAGCCGGCTCGACGGCTCGCTGGCCCCGAGCGCGCGCACGAGCAGCGCGACGACGTCGGTCTCGGTGACCATCCCCACCAGGCGGTCCGACTCGGTCACCGGCAGCGCGCTGATCTTCTCGCTCACCATCACGCGGCCGGCCTCCTCGACGGACACCGCCGGCGCCGTCGTGATCACCTTCCGCGTCATCAGCTCCTCGACCCGCAGGCTCGCGAGCGGCGGCGCCGGCGTCGCCGCCGCGGCCGGCGGCATCGCGCGCTTGAGATCGCGGTCGGAGACGATGCCGACCAGGCGCCCGCCGTCCACGACCGGCAGGTGACGGATCCCACGCTCGCGCATCAGGCCGAACGCCTCGGCCACGGTCGCGCGCGGCGCGACGGTCACGACCTCGCGATGCATCACGTCCTCGACGAACATCGGTCATTCCTCCGCTGACGGCTCACTCGTGACGGAGCGCGTCGATGGGGCTGAGCCGGGACGCCTTGCGCGCCGGGTAGAACCCGAAGAAGACGCCGACGGCGCCCGCGAACACGAACGCCGGGACGATCGAGCGCACCTGGATCGGCGCCGGCCAGCCGGCGAAGTGCGCGATCGTCCACGAGCCGAGCACGCCGACGGCCACGCCGATGAGCCCACCCGTCAGCGACACGGTCACGGCCTCGATCAGAAACTGGGCGAGGATGTCGTGCCGGCGGGCGCCGACGGCGCGCCGCAGCCCGATCTCCCGCGTCCGCTCGGTGACCGAGACCAGCATGATGTTCATGATGCCGATGCCGCCGACGACGAGCGACACGGACGCGATCGCCGCCAGCAGCAGGCTCAGCACGCGCGAGGACGCCTCCTGCGCCTCCAGCATCTCGGCGAGGTTGCGCAGCGTGAAGTCGTCGTCCTGGCCGGGCTGCAGCCGGTGGCGCTGGCGCAGCAGCGTCCGGATCTCGGCCTCGGCCGGCTTCATCGCCTCGGGGCGACGGATCTTCACCAGGATCGCGGCGACCGCCCGCGCGTTGGCCTGGCTGGTGCCGAGCACCTTCTTCTTCGCGGTCGACAGCGGGATCAGCACCGCGTCGTCCTGGTCCTGGCCCTGGCCGGTCTGGCCCTTGCGCGCCAGCACGCCGACCACGGTCAGTGGCACCTTGTTGATCCGGATCGTCTCGCCGACGGGGCTGGCAGCGCCGAACAGGTTCTGGGCCACCGTCTGCCCCAGCAGCGCGACCTTCGCCGCGCCGTCGACGTCGTCCTGGCCGAGCGGCCGGCCCGACGCGACGGTCCAGTCGCGGGCGTCGAAGAACTCCGGCGTCACGCCGAAGGTCGCCGTTGACCAGTTGGCGTTGGCGGCGACGACCTGCACGCCCCCGCGCACCGTGGGTGCGGCCGCCTGCACCCCGTCGATCTCGCGCTCGATGGCGCGGGCGTCGTCCTCGGTGATCGTCAGCTGGCTGCCGCTGCCCAGCCGCACGCCGCTGGACGTGATCGAGCCGGAGAGCACGATGATCAGGTTCGAGCCGAGGCTGCGGATCTGCTCGGCCACCCGCGCCTGGGCGCCGGCGCCGACCGCCATCATCGTCACCACGGCGGCGACGCCGATGATCACGCCCAGCATCGTCAGCCCCGTGCGCGACTTGTTCGAGGCCATCGCGGCGAGCGCCAGCCGGGCGGTGCCCTGCAGTCTCATGCGCCGGCCGCGGCCATCGCCGCCGGCGCGCGCGCCGCCCGAGCGTCGATCGGATGGGCGTTGCGCTCGTCGCCGATGAGCAGGCCGTCGCGGAAGTGCAGCACGCGGCGGGCGTGGCGGGCGATGTCCTCCTCGTGGGTGACCAGCACGATCGTGATGCCCCGGCGGTTCAGCGACTGCAGAATGGCCATGATCTCCAGGCTCGTGCGCGTGTCGAGGTTGCCGGTCGGCTCGTCGGCGAGGAACAGGACGGGATCGTTCACCAGCGCGCGCGCGATCGCCACCCGCTGCTGCTGGCCGCCCGACAGCTCGGCGGGGCGATGATGGCCGCGGTCACCGAGGCCGACCTCGGCCAGCCGGGCCTGCGCGCGCCGCCGCTGCTCGCCGGCCGGCCGGTCGCTGTAGATCAGCGGCAGCTGCACGTTGGCGAGCGCGCTGAGGCGCGGCAGCAGGTTGAACTGCTGGAACACGAATCCGATCTTGGCGTTCCGGCTGCGCGCGAGGTCGTCGTCGTCGAGCTGGGAGACGTCGCGGCCCTGCAGCAGGTAGCGTCCGGCCGTCGGCGTGTCGAGACAGCCGAGGATGCTCATGAACGTGGACTTGCCCGAGCCCGACGGCCCCATGATCGCCACCATCTCGCCGGCCGCGATCGTGACGGACACGTCCCGCAGCGCGTGCACCACGTGCGCACCGAGCCAGTAGTCCTTCGACAGGCGCTGCGTCTCGATGACGGGCTCCGCCATGGCGGCTTGGTTACGCATGGGATGTGCCGCGCAGTTGCCTCGTGAATTCAACGACATAGCGGCGCGCCGGTGGGGCCGTGTCGCCTCGCTTGAGGTAACGGCGCCCCAGCGCGCTGACGTTAACGTGCTGTTTTCCTTTGCGTTGTTCATGGCAGCGGCGTTGCTCGTTCTCTGCGGCAGCCATGGACGAGCACGACGGGTCTGCCCGCACGACCACCACGGAGCGCGACGGCGCGACGGGCGCCGCGCTGCCGGCGATCCTTCCGCGCACGCTGCCGCCGGCGCTCGAGGACGGGCCGCCGCCGCG
>DASSLH010000682.1:0-14620 GCA_035689625.1 Candidatus Methylomirabilota bacterium
AGCACCGAGGCGCCCGCCTCGACCTGGGCGCAGCGCGTGACGGCGCCCACCCCGGTCGGCACGCAGCAGCCGACCAGCGCCGCCTGCGGCCACGGCATGTCCTTGCGGATCGGCACCAGGTGCTCGGCCGGACACACGACCTTCTCGGCGAACGTCCCGATGCGCGCCATCTGGTTCAGCCCCTCGCCGCGGTGCTTCAGGCGCGGGGTGCCGTCGAACATCACCCAGCGCGGCGTGTCGTTGTGGCCGTCGCACAGGATGGAGCGGCCGATCGAGCAGTAGAGGCACCGGCCGCACTGCGGGCGGAAGGAGAAGATGACGTGGTCGCCCGGCTTGACGGTCGTCACGCCGGCGCCGACCTCCTCCACGATGCCGGCCGCCTCGTGGCCGAGCACCATCGGCAGCGGCACCGTCCAGTCGCCGTTGATGATGTGCCAGTCGCTGTGGCAGACGCCGGCCGCCTTGACCTTCACCCGCGCCTCGCCCGCCTTGGGTCCCTGCTGCTCGACGTCCACGACCTCGAGCGGAGTGTTGGGCTTGTAGAGAATCGCCGCCTTCATGGGCCGGGCTCCTTCCCTCGGAAGATGCGCCACCGTACCATGGGCGCCCGGGAGGACGCCATGAGCCAGACCGAGGCCTACGCGAAGGGCGCCGCGATGCGCCGGCAGCTCCTGGGCGACGACTACGTCGAGCGCGCCAGCAAGACGACCTACACCGATCCCGGGATGCAGAAGTTCATCGACGTGGTGACCGAGACCGTCTTCGGCGCGCTGTGGACGCGCCCCGGCCTCGATCTCAAGACCCGCACGCTCGTGTGCGTGATCTCCGACGCCGCCACGGCCCGCGAGGACGAGCTGGCGATCCACCTGCGGATGGCGCTGCGGCAGGGCTGGACGGAAGAGCAGCTGACGGAGGCGCTGCTGCACCTGCTGGGCTACTGCGGGGCGCCGGCCGTGCGGGATGCGCTGCTGGTGGCCTCGCGCCTGTTCAAGGAGGTGCGCGCGGGCACGTAGCCGCGCGCGGCGGCGGGAGGCCGGGCGGCCGGCCTCCCGCGCGCGACGCTTACTTCTTCTCGTTCGTGGACGACTCGTTGGCCGGCGGCGTCGTGGTGGCGGCGCCGTGGGTCGTGTCAGCCGGCGCCGACGTCGTCGTGGACGGCGAGGCGGACGGCGTGGTCGTGGCAGTCGACGAGGTGGACGTGCCGGAGGCCATCAGGCGCGCCTTGGTGTCCTTGTCGAGCCGGCCGGTGACCTTCAGGTTCTCCTTCTTCTGGAAATCGGTGATCGCGGCCTTGGTGCGCGGGCCCATGCGACCATCGATCGGGCCGGGATCGAAGCCCTTGTCCTTCAGCCCCTGCTGGGCGGTGCGGACGTCGCCGCCACCGGCCTTCTTGCCCGAGACCTTCTCCTTGACCTTGTCCTTGGCCTCGGAGGCCTTCTCCTTGGTCTTGTCCCAGGCGTTGCCTACTTTGTCCTTCGCCGTGTCCATCGCGTCCTTCGCCTTGTCCTTCATCGACTCGTCGGCGGCGAAGACGGGCGCGGCGGTCCAGGCAACAGCGAGCGCAATTGCGCACGCGGCAATCGTGAATTTCTTCATGGGCAGAGCCCTCCTCTGCCGACAGGACGTTGCAAGAACGACACCACGGACCGGAATGAGAAAACGGTTGCAGAGTCGCGCGCGGGCCTAGCCCTTGAGCAGCTCCTCGGCGACGCGCTTGACGTCGCCCGCCTCGACCTGGCCCTTGTGCGTCTTCATGATGTCGCCGACCAGGCGGCCCACCTGCCTGGCGTCCGTGATGCCGAGCGCGTTCAGCCGCTCGCCGACCAGGGCGCGCAGCGCCGCCTCGTCGAGCCCCTTCGGCAGCCAGCGCTCGAGGAACTCGATCTCGCCGCGCAGCTGGGCGGCCTGGGCCTGGCCACGCTCGCCCGCCTTGTCGTACTCCGGCAGCGCCTTCTGCAACGACTTGCGATAGGCAGCGATGACGTCCAGCACCAGCGCGTCGTCCACCTGGCCCGCGAAGCCCTTGGCGGTGCGCCGCTCGCCGATCTTGCTCTTGACCATGCGCACGATGTCGGCCGTGCGCTGGTCCTTGTCGCGGATGGCCTTCGTCAGCGTCTCGTTCAGCGTCTGCTCGAGGCTCATGGTCAGTTGATCCGCTTGGCCTGGCCCTTCCACTCCCGGTCGCGCAGCACGAACTTCTGCACCTTGCCGGTCGAGGTCTTGGGCAGGTCGCCGAACTCGACGGCGGCCGGGCACTTGAAGTGCGCGATGTGGCCGCGGCAGAACTCGATGATCTCGGCCTCGGTCGCCTTCATGCCGGGCTTCAGCGTGACGAAGGCCTTGGGCCGCTCGCCCCATTTCGCGTCGGGCACGGCGACCACCGCGCACTCCATGACGGCCGGGTGCCTGGCCACCGTCTGCTCGACCTCGATCGTCGAGATGTTCTCACCGCCTGAAATGATGATGTCCTTCTTGCGATCTCTCAGTTCGATATATCCGTCTGGATGCCACACCGCGAGATCGCCGGAATGAAACCATCCTCCTCGGAACGCCTCGGCGCTGGCGTCGGGCTGCTCGAAGTAGCCCTTCATGACGTTGTTGCCCCGCATGACGACCTCGCCGAGCGTCTCGCCATCCATCGTGACGTCGTTCATCGTGTCGTCCACCACCCGCACGAGGTCGAACATCACGTAGCCCTGTCCCTGGCGGGCGGCCTTGGCCGCCATCTCCTCGACCGGCAGCCGGTCCCACTCCGCGTTCCAGGCGCACACCGTGTGCGGCCCGTACGTCTCGGTCAGGCCGTAGACGTGCACGGGCCGGAAGCCCAGCTCCTTGAGCCGGCCCAGCAGCGTCGGCGAGGGCGGCGCGCCCGCCACCGCGCAGGTGACCGGGCGCGCGAGCTTGTGCGCCCTGGGATCGTTCACGATGCCGATCTGCACGGTCGGCGCCCCGCAGTAGTGGGTGATGCCTTCGGTGTCGATCAGGTCCCAGATGCGGGCGGACTCCACGCGGCGCAGGCAGACGTGGGTGCCCCCCATCGCCGTGACGCCCCAGGTGAAGCACCAGCCGTTGCAGTGGAACATCGGCAGCGTCCACATGTACTTCGACTCGAACGTCATGCCCGTCTCGATGACCTCGCCCATCGCGTTCAGGTAGGCGCCGCGATGGTGGATCATCACGCCCTTGGGCCGGCCGGTGGTGCCGGAGGTGTAGTTGATGGAGATCGTCTCCATCTCGTCCTCGAGCCACGGCTCGCACGGCTCCGGCGAGCCGCCCGCCAGGAAGCGCTCGTAGGGATCGTCCGGCGCACCGGTGTCGTCCACGCGGACGACGGTGACGCCGGTGAGATCGAGCGGCTTGACGAGCGACTCGAACTCGCGGTCGACGAACATCACCCGGGCGCCGGAGTGCTTGAGGATGTAGCCGATCTCGTCGCTGTTCAGCCGCGTGTTGATGGGCACGACCACCAGCCCCGCCGCCGGCACCCCGAAGTGGGTGTCGAGCATCGCCGGCGTGTTGGGCAGGATCGCCGCCACCCGGTCCAGGTGGCGCAGCCCCAGCCCGCGCAGCGCGCTGGCCAGCCGGTTCACGCGCTCCTCGAACTGGCGATACGTGTAGCGCCGCTGGCCGTGCACGATGGCGGTCCGCTCGGGGAACACGTAGGCGCTGCGGCGCAGGAACGCCACCGGCGTGAGCTCCGTCCGGTACGGCTCGCTTTCCTTCGACACGCGCAGCACGCGCTTGGGGACCGACGCCATCGCTCTCTTCCTCCGTTCTGGAAGTGTCGACGCAATTATATCGCCGCGCCGAGCGCCTGATCTCGCCACTCCGCGCGCCGGCTCCGCCGGCGCAACCCTAGCTCTGGGGGGAGGCAGCGCCGAGCACGCCGTCAGGCGTGCGAGGCGCGTCGGAAGGGGGGCGAAGCCCCCCTCCGAGTGAAGCGCGGTCGGTCTTGGCGGCCTCGAAGCGGCCCGTGCGGGCCAGCGCGAACAGCACGCGCCAGGCCCCGCGCGTGGCCAGCAGCCAGTACGTCTGGCAGCGGAACGTCCCCCAGAACTTCGCCAGCAGCGTCGTGCGCGCGACGTTCACCGGCCGCGGGAAGTACGGCGTGAGGCTCTCGATGAGATCCTGGGTGACGATGCCGCCGACCCAGATCGTGAGCCCCAGCGAGATGGACGGCGCGGCGATGCCGAGCACGAACATCACGGGCCGGTCCGCGTAGCGATACGCCAGGTGCCAGCCGAGGAAGCCCACGGCCGGATAGACGAGCGCGGCGATCGGCCACTCGACGACCTTGTTGCCGACGTGCCGCACGAGCTGGGCCAGGTTGAACGCCCCCGGTGAGCGCCGCCAGGTGCCGACGAGGAAGCCGACGTCGTCGAGCACGCCCTTGTACCAGCGCGCGTTCTGCCGGATCATCTTGTCGTTCGTCTCCGGCAGGTCCACCATTTCCAGCATCGGCAGCGCGCCCATCACGTGGCCGCGCGCGCCCAGCGCGTAGCCCATCGTGGAGTCCTCGGTGGCACCCGAGGTCGGGAAGCCGCCGAGCGAGGCCAGCACGTCCAGCCGCACGAACTGGTTGTGGCCCAGGCAGATCTGCGAGCGGCGGAATAGCAGCTCGAACAGCGGCCGCGCCGCCGCCGCCAGCCGCGGCCGGCGCGCGGCGAGCCGCCCGAACAGCGCGACGCGGCGGGCCTCGTTGATCAGCCGCGCGATGGACACGCGGATGAAGATGGACGACTGCTGGATGGCGCACACGCGTCCGCGGTGGTCGAGCCGGTCGAAGTTCGCCAGCGACAGCGTCACGCCCTGGTAGGCCACGCGGCCGCTGCCGCCCAGCACGTCGGCGGCCAGCCACCGGTAGGTGTTGCGATCGGGCAGCGAGTCGGCGTCGCTCACGCCGATCCAGACCCGCTTCTGGTCGTGGTCGTCGCCCAGCACCGTGCGCAGCGTCTCGGGCCGCAGGGCCCAGTTGAGCTGGTGCGCCTTGCGGCCGGGGGCGGCCGGCGCCACCAGCAGCGTGAGCATCTTCTGCTGCCAGGGCGGCAGCCCGTCGCGGAAGCGGCGGACGAGCTCGGCGGTCGTCGCCGGCATGGCCGCATGCGGCGCGCGCTCCTCTTCCTCGCGCGTCACCACCACGACGTGCAGGCGGCCGTGCGGATAGCGCGAGGCCAGCAGCGCGCCCAGCGTGTCGGCGATGGCCGGCTCGTAGTAGGCCGGCACCAGGTGCACGAACACGGGCGCGGCGCTGGCGGCGGCCAGCGCGGCCTCGTCGGGCAGCGTGTCGAGCGCCTCGTAGGCGTCCTCGATGAACCGGCACGTGGTCAGCATGCCCTTCCAGTCGAGCAGCAGCTTGAAGGCCGCGCGCGCGTTGAAGAACATGCTGACGACGAAAAGCAGGAAGAGCCAGTCCATGGCGGCGGTCGGTCAGCGGCCGGGCGCCGCCTCGCCGGCGCGCGGCGCGGCCCGGCCGGCGGAGGGGAACTTCAGCACCGTCTCGTCGGGACGCACGTAGCCCAGCTCCTCGCGGGCCAGCTTCTCGACGTAGGCGGGATCGTTGCGCAGCCGCTCGACCGTGCGGGAGAGCTCGTCGGTGCGGGCGCGCAGCGTGACGAGGTCGCGCTCCATGGCCTCGATCTCGCCGCGCATCTGTCGCACCCGCAGCACCTGGTGACCGCCGTACACGGCGAGACCGGCGGCGAGCAGGACCACGCCGGCGCCGCCGACCAGGCGCGGGCTCACCGCGCGGTGCGCGTGTAGAGGCCGCGGCCGGGCCAGGAGGCGGCGTGGCCCAGCTCTTCCTCGATGCGCAGCAGCTGGTTGTACTTGGCGGTGCGCTCGCTGCGCGAGACCGAGCCGGTCTTGATCTGGCCGGCGTTGACGGCCACGGCCAGGTCGGCGACGAACGTGTCCTCGGTCTCGCCCGAGCGGTGCGAGATCACGGTGCCGTAGGCGGCGCGCTTGGCCAGCTCGATGGCCTGCATGGTCTCGGTCAGCGTGCCGACCTGGTTGACCTTGATCAGCACCGCGTTGGCGATGCCCTTCTGGATTCCCTGCTGGATGATGGCCGGGTTGGTGACGAAGAGGTCGTCGCCGACGAGCTGCACGCGGCCGCCCAGGCGCCGGGTGAGCAGGCCCCAGCCCGACCAGTCGTCCTCGCCCAGCCCGTCCTCGATGGACACGATCGGGTAGCGCTCGATCAGCGTCTCGTAGCGCGCGATGAGCTCCTCGGCGTCGAGGACGAGGTTCTCGCGGCGCAGGCGATAGCGGCCGCTCTCGTCGGCGAACTCGCTGGCCGCCACGTCGAGCGCCAGCGAAACGTCGTCGCCGGGCCGGTAGCCGGCCCCCTCGATCGCCTGCATGAGCAGGTCGAGCGCGGCGGTGCTGGAGCCGAGCGCCGGCGCGAAGCCGCCCTCGTCGCCGACGTTGGTGCCCAGCCGCTTGCTCTTGAGCAGCTCCTTGAGCGCCTGGAAGACCTCGACGCCCATGCGCAGCGCGTTACCGAACGAGTCGGCGCCGGCGGGCACGAGCATGAACTCCTGGAAGTCGATGCCGTTGTCGGCGTGGGCGCCGCCGTTGATCACGTTCATGAGCGGCACCGGCAGCAGGCGCCCGCCCACACCGCCCAGGTAGGCGTAGAGCGGCAGCCCGGCGTCGTCGGCCGCCGCCCGGGCCACGGCCAGCGAGACGGCGAGGATCGCGTTGGCGCCGAGCGCGGACTTGTTCGGCGTACCGTCCAGCTCGAGCAGCGCCTGGTCGATGGCGGCCTGCTCGCTGGCCTCCATGCCGTCGACCTCGGGCGCGATCGTCTCCTCGACGTTGCGCACGGCCTGCTGTACGCCCTTGCCGCGGTAGCGCTGGGCGTCGCCGTCACGCAGCTCGACCGCCTCGCGCTTGCCGGTGGAGGCGCCCGACGGCACCGCCGCCCGGCCCCAGGCGCCCGACTCCAGCTGCACCTCGACCTCGATGGTGGGATTGCCCCGGGAGTCGAGGATCTCGCGCGCGTACACGCCGGTGATCGCGGACATCTCAGGACCTCCGCTCCAGCACGAAATCGGCGAGCGCCCGGATCGGAGCGGCGGCCGGGCCCAGCGGCGCCAGCCGGCGCTTCGTCTCCTCGATCAGCGCGCCGGCCCGCGCCTTGGACGCGGGCAGGCCGTGCAGCGAGGGGTACGTCGCCTTCTGCTTGCGCTCGTCGCTGCCCGCGGTCTTGCCGAGCTCCGCGAGGCTGCCTTCGACGTCGAGGATATCATCCACGATCTGAAACGCGAGCCCGAGCGCCTGCCCGGCGTGGCCGATCGCCTCGACCTGCGCGGCGCCGCCGCCGCCCAGGATGGCGCCCACCCGCAGCGCCACCCGGATGAGCGCCGCCGTCTTGTGCAGGTGGATGTAGTCGAGCATCTCGGCGGAGATCGTCTTGCCCTCGGACTCGATGTCCACCACCTGGCCACCGACCATGCCGTCGGTGCCGGCGGCGTCGGCGACCTCCGCCACCACGACGCCGACGGTGGCGGGGGCGGCCTGCGCCGCGTTCTGGGCGATGAGCCGGAAGGCGAGCGTCAGCAGCGCGTCGCCGGCCAGGATCGCCATCGCCTCGCCGAAGACCTTGTGGCTGGTCAGCCGGCCCCGGCGGTAGTCGTCGTCGTCCATCGCCGGCAGGTCGTCGTGGATGAGCGAGTACGCGTGGATCAGCTCCAGCGCGCAGGCCGTGTCGAGCACGGCCTCGGCGCGGCCGCCGACCGCCTCGGCGCCGGCGATGACCAGCACCGGGCGCAGCCGCTTGCCGGGCGCCAGCACGCTGTAGCGCATGGCGCGGTGGATCGTCGGCGGCGCCGCGCTCTCGGGCGGCAGCACGCGCTCCAGCGCGGCGTCCACCATCGCCCGGCGCTGCTCGAGATAGGTCTTGAGGTCGAGGGTCACGCCTCGTCCTCCGCCTCGACGACGAAGGGCTTGGTGCCGGTGACGCCGGCGTCGTCCTTGACCAGGATCTCGATGCGGCGCTCGGCCTCGTCGAGGTAGCGCGCGCAGTGGCGGGTCAGCGTGATCCCCTCCTCGAACACCTTGAGCGACTCCTCCAGCGGCAGGTTGCCCGCCTCCAGCGCGCTCACGATCTGCTCCAGCCGCGCCAGGCAGTCTTCAAACTTGAGGTCGGTCATCGTGCTCCTGCGTCGCGTCCACGCGACAGTCGAGGCTTCCGTCGTGCAGCAGGACCCGGACGGGGTCGCCGGCGCCGACGTCGCGCCAGGACCGCACGATGCGGCCGTCGGCGGCGCGGGTCAAGCTGTATCCCCGGCCGAGCACCGCCAGCGGCGACAGCGAGTCGAGCCGGCCGGCGTCGGCGGCCACGCGGTGGCGCGCGCGGTCGAGCGCGCGGTGGGCGCCGCGCTCGAGCCGGCCGGTGAGGTCGCTCAGCGCGCGGCGGCCGTGCAGCGTGCGCGTCACCGGGTTCAGGCTCCGCAGGCTGCGGGCGGCCAACTCCAGCCGGTGACCGCCGCGGCCCAGCGCGCCGAGCGCCGCCTGGCGCAGCCGGGCGCGCGCGTCGTCCAGCCGGCGCTCGAGGTCGCGCAGCGCGCGGCCGGGGTCGGTCAATACCCTCCGCGACGCGGTGAGGGCCAGGCGCTCGCGCTGGCCGGCCAGCAGGCGGCCGATCACGCGGCGCAGGCGCGCGTCGAGGTCGGCCAGCGTGTCGGCGACCGCGCGCTTCTCCTTCACGACCAGCTCGGCGGCGTTGGACGGCGTGGCCGCGCGCACGTCGGCGACAAAATCGGCGATCGTGAAGTCCACCTCGTGGCCGACCGCCGAGATCACCGGGATCTTCGATGCAACGATCGTACGCGCCAGCATTTCATCGTTGAACGCCCAGAGGTCTTCCATGGAGCCGCCGCCGCGGCCGACGATGATGACGTCCACGCCACCCAGCGCGTTGAGCTCGCGAATCCCTTGCGCCACCTCGGCCGCTGCTCCATCGCCCTGAACGCGGGCGGGCGCCAGCACGATGCGGATGCCGCCGAAGCGGCGCCCGATCACGCGCAGCATGTCGCGGATGGCCGCACCGCTGGGCGAGGTCACGATGCCGATCGTGCGCGGGAAGCGCGGCAGCGCGCGCTTGCGGCGGGCGTCGAACAGGCCCTCGGCGGCCAGCCGCTCCTTGAGCTGCTCGAAGGCCAGCTGCAGGGCGCCCAGGCCGCGCGGCTCCAGCAGCTCGACGACCAGCTGGTACTCGCCGCGCTGCGCGTAGACCTCGACGGCCCCGAACGCCATGACGTGCAGGCCGTCTCTGGGCTCGAAGCGGACGCGGCGGGCGCGGTTGCGGAACAGCACGCAGCGCAGCTGGGCGTTCTCGTCCTTGAGCGTGAAGTAGGCGTGGCCGGAGCCGTAGACCTTGAAGTTCGAGACCTCGCCCTCGACCCACACCGCCGGGAAGCGCTCCTCCATCACCCGCGCGAGCTGCTGGGAGAGCGCGGAGACGCTGAGGACCGCGCGGTCGGTCACCGCCTGCCGCCGAGCTGCCGTTCGGCCGCGAGCACCGTGTTGCGCAGCAGCATCGCGCGGGTCATGGGCCCGACGCCGCCGGGCACCGGCGTGACGTTGGCGATCTTGGCAATGCCGTCGAAGTCCACGTCGCCGACCCACTTGCCCGACGGCAGCCGCGTGTTGCCCACGTCGATGACCCACGCCCCCGGCTTGACCATGTCGGCGGTGACGAGCCCCGCGCGGCCCACGGCCACGCAGAGCACGTCGGCGCGTCGCGTGTGGGAGGCGAGGTCGCGCGTGCGGGTGTGGCACATCGTGACGGTGGCGTGGCGGGCCAGGAGCAGCTGGGCCAGCGGCTTGCCGACGATGCGCGAGCGGCCGATCATCACCGCCTCGGCGCCCTCGAGCTTGGCGCCGTAGTGGTCGAGGATCTCCATGCAGCCGGAGGGCGTGCATGGCAGCGTGCCGGGCTGGCCGGCCAGCAGCCGGCCCAGGTTCACGGGATGGATGCCGTCCACGTCCTTGTCGGGCGCGATCCGCGCGATGACCTCGTCCTCGTCGATGCCCTTGGGCAGCGGCAGCTGCGGCAGGATGCCGTGCACGCTGCGATCGGCATTGAGTCGGTCGACGAGGTCGAGCAGCGCCAAGCGGTCCATCCCCTCGGGATAGACGTAGTCGGGCGACTCGATGCCGACCGAGGCGGCCATCTTCTTCTTGTTGCGGACGTAGAGCGCCGAGGCGGGATCGTTGCCCAGCAGGAGCACGGCCAGGGTGGGCGCCACGCCGTGGCGCTCGCGCACCCGCGCCACGCCGGCCCGCACGTCGGCCAGCACGCGCTCGGCGACCGCGTTGCCGTCGAGGATCACGCGGCGGCCGTCACGCGGCTACGCGCAGCCGGCGGATGTCCGAGGCGCGACCGCTGTCGGGGTCCACCACGATCACCACGCCGTGCAGCGCGGCCGGGCCCTTGGCCGGCTCGAAGCGCATCGGCATCTGGCCCAGGAAGCGCTGCAGGATGATGTCGCGGTCCACGCCGATGACCCCGTCGGTGGGCCCGGTCATGCCGAGGTCCGTGATGTAGGCGGTGCCGCCGGGCAGCACGCGCTCGTCGGCGGTCTGCACGTGGCGGTGCGTGCCGACGACGGCGCTGACGCGGCCGTCGAGGTGCCAGCCCATTGCCACCGACTCCGAGGTCGCCTCGGCGTGCATGTCCACCAGCACGATCGGCGTGTCCCGGCGCAGCTCGGGCACGATCTCGTCCGCCTTCCGGAACGGGCAGTCGATCGGCAGCATGAACACCCGGCCCATGAGGTTCAGCACGGCGATCTTGTGGGGGCCGGCCTTGACGGTGACGTGGCCCACCCCGGGCGTGCCGGGCGGGAAGTTCGCCGGCCGCAGGAGCAGGTTCTCCTTGGTGATGTACTCGACGATCTCCTTGCGGTCCCAGATGTGGTTGCCGGAGGTCAGCACGTCGGCGCCCTGCTCGAGGGCCTGCCTGGCCATGGCCGGCGTGACGCCGAACCCGCTGGCGGCGTTCTCGATGTTGACCACGCAGAAGTCGATGGCGTGCTCCTGGCGCAGCCGGGGCAGATGCTTGGCGAGGGCGGCGCGTCCGGTCTCGCCGAACACGTCGCCGACCATCAGGATGTTCATGGGCTTCCTTACTTCGCGACCTCGACGGCGCGCGTCTCCCGGATGACGACGACCTTGATGTGGCCGGGGTACTGCATTTCCGCCTCGATGCGCTTGGAGATGTCCTTGGCGAGCTGGTAGGCGTCCAGGTCGCTCACGATGTCGGCCTTGGTGATGACGCGCAGCTCACGGCCGGCCTGGATCGCGTAGCACATCTCCACGCCCTTGTAGCTGAGCGCGATCTCCTCCAGCTTGGCCAGCCGCTTGATGTAGGATTCGAGCACGTCGCGGCGGGCGCCCGGGCGCGCCGCCGAGATGCCGTCGGCAGCCTCGACCAGCACCGCCTCGATCGTCTCCGCCTTGACGTCCTCGTGGCCGCACAGGGCGGCGTTGATCACCTGCGGGCTCTCGTTGTACTTGGTCAGCACCTGCAGCGAGAGCTCGGGGTGGCTGCCCTCCTGCTCGTGGGTGAGCGCCTTGCCGATGTCGTGCAGCAGCCCCATGCGCTTGGCCAGCTTGGGGTCGGCCTTCACCTCGGCCGCCATCATGCCGGCCAGCCAGGCCACTTCCTTGGAGTGTTGCAGGCAGTTCTGGCCGTACGACGTGCGGTATTTCATGCGCCCGACGAGCTTCACCAGCTCGGGATGCAGGCCGTGGACGCCGACCTCGAAGCAGGCCTTCTCGCCCTCCTCCTTGAGGTGGACCTCCATCTCCTGCTTGACCTTGTTGACGACCTCCTCGATGCGCGCGGGATGAATGCGGCCGTCGGCGATCAGCCGCTGCACGGCCAGCCGGGCGATCTCGCGGCGGTAGGGATCGTAGGCCGAGATCAGCACGGCCTCGGGCGTGTCGTCCACGATGAGGTCCACGCCGGTGTGCAGCTCGAGCGCGCGGATGTTGCGGCCCTCGCGGCCAATGATGCGCCCCTTCATGTCGTCGCTGGGCAGGTCCACGACCGACACCGCGGTCTCCACCGTGTAGTCGGGCGCCAGGCGCTGGATCGTCGTGGCCAGCACTTCCTTGGCCTTCTCGCGCGCCGTCTCCCGCGCCTCCTCCTCCAGCCGCATCGCGGTCAGCTGGGCCTCGCGCCGCGCCTCGTCCTCCATCTGGCCCAGCAGCTGGCGCTTGGCCTCCTCGGCGGTGAGCCCGGCGATCGTCTCCAGCTTGCGGCGCTGCTCCTCGAGCGCCGTGGCCAGCCGCCGCTCGCTGTCGGCGACGGTCCGCTCGCGGCCGACGAGCGCCCGGTCCTTGTCGGTGTACTCGCCCAGGCGCCGCTCGAGCTGCTCCAGCTTGCGCGCGAGCTCTTCCTCCTTGCCGAGGATTCGCTGCTCGATCGTCTGCATCTCACGCTCGCGCTTGCGCGTCTCCTCCTCGAGGGTCGCGCGCGCCTTCAGCGTGCTCTCGCGCGCCTCGAGGTCGAGCGAGCGGCGGCGCGTGTCGGCCTCGCGCTCGCTGGCCTGCAGCCGCGTCTCGGCCTCGCGCTCGGCGGTTTCCACGATGCGCCGCGCCTCGCGCTCGGCGCCGCCGATGCGGCGGTCGCTGGACGCCTTGTGGATGAGGTAGCCAACGGCGAGCGCGAGGGCGGCGACTATCGGAAGCACGATCCAGGTCGCATCCATCATCGCCCCTTGTCCAAGAGGGTGGTCATGATCGTCAAATACCCGTCAGGATTGACAAGTTTCTCGACCAGTATAGAAGCAGGCGAGGGGATCAGTCAATGAGAGGATCCCCGCCTCTGCCGTGTGCCGAAAGTGTTTCGAACCTGGCTAAACCAGGTGGGCGCCGTTGATTGGAGAGCTTCAGGCTTCCCCTTCAACGAGGGGCTTGCACACCACTCTCGCGTACAGCACCCGTTGGGTGAATGAGGTTGAAACTTCCCTCCGGCATCACGTACCGCGCAGGGACAGAACGAAGTTTATCATGGCCGCCGTGCCCCGGCTCATCCTGATCAGCATCGACGGCCTCGCTCACTTCTACTGGAGCGATCCGCGGGCGCCCATGCCGGTGCTGCGCGGGCTGGCCGAGCGCGGCGCCCACGCCGCCGGCGGCATGGGCACGGTGTTCGTGTCAACGACGTGGCCCTGCCACGTCAGCATCGTCACCGGGGTCGGGCCGCGCGCCCACGGCGTGATCTCCAACCACGTCCTCAACCGCGCCACGTCGGTGGCCGAGGACTTCACCGGGGATCCGATCTACGACGCGGCCGACCTCGTACGGGCGCCGACCTTCTACGACCGCGCGCACGCCGCCGGCCTGCGCACGGCCGCCATCGACTGGCCGGCCACGCGCCGCGCGCGCTCGCTCGACTTCAACCTGCCGATGTTCAAGAGCCAGCGGCACTTCGAGGCTCACACCGACGCCGCCGTCTGGAACGAGCTGCGCGAGCTCGGCTACCCGGTCGAGCGCCAGGGCGAGTGGGCCGAGCTGCCCCGGCGCTTCCTGAAGGACGCGATGGTCGTCGACCTGGCCATCGACGTGCTGAAGCGCCACGCGCCCGACGTGCTGCTCGTGCACTTCCTCTGCGCGGACAGTCACCAGCACCTCTACGGCCCGCGCTCGCCGGAGGCCTACTGGGCCATCGCCTACATCGACGCGCTCGTCGGCCGGCTGCTGGCCGCGCTCGGCGCCGACGGCCTCGAGCTCACGAGCGTCGTGATCGTGTCCGACCACGGATTCCTCCCTGTCTCGCGCGACATCCGCCCCAACGTGCGGCTGCGCAAGCGCGGGCTGCTGCGACTGGGCGCCGACGGCGCGATCGCCGGCGGCGAGGCGCGGTTCGTGACGAACGGCGGCTCCGGCTGGGTCTACCTGGCCGGCGGCGGCGATTCCGGCCGGCTGGGGCGGGACCTGCGCGTCGAGCTGGCGGCGATGGACGGCGTGGCCGGCGCGTGGACGGCCGAGGAGTACGCCACGCTCGGCCTGCCGGCGCCCGCGGACGAGGCCCGGGCCGGCGACGTCATCGTGGAGGCCGCGCCGGGCTTCATGCTGTCCGACGAGGGACGCGGCGACGACGAGCACGGCACCCCGAAGTACCGCGGCAACCACGGCCAGCGGCCGCAGTACGACGACAACCACGCGATGTTCCTCGCCGCCGGCCGCGGTGTGAAGCGGGGGGTGACGCTGGGCCGCATCAGCAGCCGCGACGTGGCGCCGACGCTGACCGCGCTGCTCGGGCTGCCGCCCGCGCCTGCCGAGGGGCGCCTGCTGACCGAGATCCTCGCCTAGCCGCCGGCGCCGGCCGATCGCATTGCCCGCTGTCATCGGCGAACCCGATTTGCAATATGAGGCAGCGTCTATACCCTTCCCAACGGGGTCGCGAGCCCGATCACGACGTCCCGGGGGAAAGCTCATGACCTTCACGCGCCTGCCGCTGACGCTGCTGCTCCTCGCCGCGCTGACCACGAGCGCGGCGTCCGCCCTCGCCGACGACAAGAGCGGCGCGCTGCGCTTCGGCGTCGGCCCGCTGCAGCCGACGCCCTCGGAGACGAAGAAGGCCTACGAGCCGTTCTTCGCC
>DASSLH010000683.1:0-2790 GCA_035689625.1 Candidatus Methylomirabilota bacterium
AAGGCTTTGACCGTCGCCGGGTCCGACTCCGGGGGCGGGGCAGGGATCCAGGCCGACCTGAAGACGTTCTCGGCGTTTCGCGTGTTCGGGATGTCCGTCCTGACCGCCGTGACGGCGCAGAACTCCGTCGGCGTCACCGGCGTGCACAACCTGCCGCCGGAGTTCGTGGCCCGCCAGCTCGACGCCGTGCTCGGCGACTTCGGCGCCGACGCGGTGAAGATCGGCATGCTGTCCACGGCGGGGATCATCGAGACCGTCGCCGACCGGCTGCGCGCGCACCGCCAGCCGCGCATCGTGCTGGATCCGGTGATGGTGGCGAAGTCCGGCGATCCGCTGCTGCAGCCCGAGGCGCGGGCGGCGCTGATCGCGACGATGCTGCCGCTGGCCGACGTCGTCACGCCGAACCTGCCGGAGGCCGCCGCGCTGGCCGGCATCCCGGTCGAGACCGAAGCGGAGATGCACGAGGCCGCCCGCCGCATCCACGCCCGCGGCGCTCGCCACGTGCTGGTCAAGGGCGGCCACCTCAAGGACAGCGCGACCGACATCCTCTGGGACGGCCGCGCGTTCACGCGCTTCGCCGGCCCCCGCCTGGACTCCGCCAACACGCACGGCACCGGCTGCACGTTCTCGGCGGCGATCGCGGCCGGGCTGGCCCACGGCCGGTCGCTGGCCGAGGCGATCGCCGAGGCCAAGCGCTACGTCACCGCCGCGATTCGCGAGGGCTTCCAGGCCGGCCGTGGCGTCGGCGCCCTCCGTCACTTCGTGACCGCCTGGTAGGCATGGCGCCACGGTCCGTCGACGACAAGATGCCGTTCCTCGAACACCTCGGGGAGCTGCGCACGCGCATCGTGCGTAGCCTCTTCGGGCTGCTGGTCGGTACCGGCGTCGCGCTGTTCTTCAGCGAGCGCGTGGTGGACTGGCTGGCGCGGCCGGTGACGCAGCTGGGCTACGACCTGGTCTTCACGGCGCCGGCCGAGGCGTTCTGGGTGCAGATGAAGGTCGGCCTCATCCTCGGGCTGTTCCTCGCCTCGCCGTGGATCCTGTACCAGGTGTGGGCGTTCATCGCCCCCGGCCTGCACCAGCACGAGAAGAAGTACGCGGCGCCGTTCGTGATCATCGGCTCGCTGATGTTCATCCTCGGCGGCGCCTTCTCGCTGTTCGTGATCACGCCCAACGCCATCCGGTTCCTGCTGGGCTACGCGCGGCCGGGCCTCAAGCCGATGATCACGATCGAGAACCACATCGACTTCCTGCTGAAATTCACGCTCGCCTTCGGCGCCGTGTTCGAGGTGCCGCTGGCCATCACGATCCTGGCGCGCATGGGCATTGTCACCGCGCGCATGTTGGCCAAGAACCGCAAGTTCGCCATCCTGGGCGCCTTCATTGCCGGCGCGATCCTGACGCCGACGCCCGACGCCTTCAACCAGACGCTGATGGCGGGGCCGATCATCATCCTCTACGAGGTCGGCATCATCTCCGCGCGAATCTTCGGCCGACGGCCAGCGCCGGCGCCGGCCGCCGCCTCGTCGAGCGCATGAGCATGGACTTCGCCAGCCTCGACCTGCCGGAGCCCGTGCTGCAGGGCATCCGCGAGGCCGGCTTCGTCACCGCCACGCCGATCCAGGAAGGCGCGCTGCCGCTGGCGCTCAAGGGCAAGGACGTCGCCGGCCAGTCGCAGACCGGCACCGGCAAGACCGCCGCGTTCCTGATCGCGGCGTTCACGCGGCTGCTGCGCACGCCGGCGCCGCCGCCGACCACGCCGACCGCCCCCCGCGTGCTGATCATCGCGCCCACCCGCGAGCTCGTCGTGCAGATCGAGTCGGACGCCCACGGCCTCGGCCGCTTCACGCCGTTCGACATCCAGGCGGTCTACGGCGGCATCGACTACGCCAAGCAGCGCGACACGCTGGCGGCGGGCTGCGACGTGCTGGTCGGCACGCCGGGCCGGCTCATCGACTACCTCAAGCAGCACGTGTGGTCGCCGCGGCGGGTCGAGGTCCTCGTCATCGACGAGGCCGACCGCATGTTCGACATGGGCTTCATCGCCGACCTGCGCTTCATTCTGCGCCGGCTGCCGCCGCCGGAGCGCCGCCAGTCGTTCCTGTTCTCGGCCACGCTGTCGTTCCGGGTGCTGGAGCTGACGTGGGAGTTCATGAACAACCCCACGCAGATCACGATCATGCCGCAGCAGAAGACGGCCGAGCGCGTGGAGCAGCTGCTCTACCACGTCGCCCGCGAGGAGAAGTTCGGCCTGCTCCTGGGGCTGCTGCGGCACGAGGGTGGCGATCGCATCCTGATCTTCGCCAATACGCGCGAGGAGGCGCGCCGGCTCGAGGACCGGCTCACGCGCAACGGCTGGGAGGCGCGCGCCCTCACCGGCGACGTGGACCAGAAGCGCCGCCTGCGCATCCTCAACGACTTCAAGGAGGGCCGGCTGCCGGTGCTGGTCGCCACCGACGTCGCCTCGCGCGGTCTGCACATCGAGGCCGTCAGCCACGTCGTGAACTGGGACCTGCCGCAGGACGCCGAGGACTACGTGCATCGCATCGGCCGCACGGCGCGGGCCGGCGCCGGCGGCAAGGCGATCGCGCTCGTGGACGAGGCCAGCGCGCTGAACCTCGAGGGCGTGGAGAAGTTCATCGGCCAGAAGATCCCCGTCGAGTGGCCGGAGGACGATCTGATCCTGCCGGAGATCAGGCCGACGGCCGAGGAGCGCCGCCGCTACGCCGAGGAGCGTCGCGCGCGGCTGGACGCGCGCCGCGGGCGCGACGACCGCGGCCGGCGCGGCCA
>DASSLH010000684.1:0-7691 GCA_035689625.1 Candidatus Methylomirabilota bacterium
TGGCGCGCGAAGAAGAGCAGGTTGCGGACGATCTTCGCCATGCGGTCGCCCTGGGCGACCATCAGCTCCACCGGGCGGCGCATCTGCTGGGGCACGTCCCGCCCCAGCAGCAGCTGGCCGTAGCCGATGATGACGCTCAGCGGATTGTTCAGCTCGTGGGCGACGCCGGAGACGAGCTGGCCGAGCGCGGACATCTTCGCCGCCTGCACCAGCTGGGCCTGCGTGTCGCGCAGGCGCGTGAGGCTGTCCTGCGCCGTCGCGTACAGGCGGGCGTTCTCGAACGCCAGCGCGGCCTGGTCGGCGAACGCCTGCAGCGTCTGCAGCTCGTCGGCGGTGAACTCGCGGCCGGTCGTGTCGCTGAGGCCGAGCGCGCCGACGATGCGGTCGTGGGTGAGCAGCGGCACCGCCACGATCGCGCGCAGGTTGTCGCTGGCCAGGCGCTGACGCAGCTCGGGCGACAGCTCGATGCCGGGCTCGGTCAGCACGTCGGCCGTGGTGACGAGCTTGCGCTCGGCGACGGCGCGCCCGGCCGTTCCCTCACCCGGCTGCAGGACGACGCCGCGGATGAGGTGCGCGCCCGGGCCATGCGACGCGATGGCGTGCAGGCTGCCGTCCTCGGGCTCGTAGCGGAAGACCGCCGAGCCCCGCACGTCGAGCAGGTCCAGGATCCCGCGGCCCACCAGCTCGGCGATGCGCTCGACGTCCAGCGTGCTGGTCAGCTCGCGGGCCAGCCGCGCCAGCACCTCGGCCACGTCGCGCCGCCGCTGCGCCTCGCGGTACAGGCGCGCGTTCTGGATGGCCACCGACGCCTGGGCCACGAACATGTCGATGACGTCCTCGGTGTCCGGCGCCAGGTGCACCGCCTCGGTGTGGCTCAGCGACAGCACGGCCAGCAGGTGATCGCCGGCCAGCACCGGATAGGACGCGAAGCTGCACAGTCCCCAGCGATTGCCCCACTCGCGGCTGGCCACGCGCGGGTCCTTGCTGACGTCGTCCACGACGAGCGGCCGGCGGTGGCGCGCCACCCAGCCCACGCCGCCGTCGTCGTAGCTCAGCGTGCGCAGCGGGAAGTCGTCGGCGATGTCGGCCACCGAGCCGCCCACGAACGTCAGCGTGCGGGTCGCGTCGTCGGCGAGCCAGAACGAGCCGAACCTCACGCCGGTGAGCTGGGCGGCCGCCTCCGAGATCGTCCGCAGCAGCTCGTCGAGCTCCAGCGCGCTGGAGATCCGCTGGTTGACCGCGGCCAGCGCGCGGATGCGCTCGGCCTGCACGCGCTCGGCCTGGTAGAGGTGGGCATTGCGGATGGCGACGCCGGCCTGGGCCGCCAGCAGCCGCAGCGCCTCCTGCTCCTCGGAGTCCGGCAGCCCCTCCGGCAGGATGTAGTCGAGCACACCCACGAACGTCTCGCCGACGTCGATCGGCACGCCGTAGTAGCTCGCGTGCGGGCGCCGCTCCCACCAGGCGCGCACCATCGTGCGCGGGTGAGACAGCGGCTGCGGCACCAGCACCGGCTCGTGACGCTCCACCACGAGGCCCGACAGGCCGGCGGTGGCCTCGTGCTCGGGCGGCAGGTCGCGGTACTCGACGCTCGACACGGCGGCCGCGCGCAGCCGCGCGCGCGTCTCGTCGAAGATGTTCACGGCGGCCAGCGCGCCCGGCCGCATGGCCGCGGCGGCATTGGCGATGCGCTGCATGACGTCGCCGGTGTCGAGCGAGGCGGTGATGGAGCGGCTGACCGCCACCAGGTCGCGCAGGCGGCCGCCCCGGCGCACGGCGTCGGCGTACGAGCGCGCGTTCTGCAGCGCCAGCGCTGCCCGGGCGGCCAGCGAGACGACCAGCGCGCGGTTCTCGTCGCTCGACAGCTCGTCGCCGCGGGCGCGCACGGCCAGCACGCCGAGCACGTCGTCGCCGGCCAGGATCGGCACCGACAGCATGCGGCGGATGCCGGTCTCGCGCGCCCACGCGCCCGACAGCGCGCGGGCATCGTGGGCGACGTCGTCCACGTAGATGGGCGAGCGGCCCTCGGCGACGCGCCCCGCCACGCCCTCGCCGAAGCTCACCGCCCGCCGCACGTTCACCGGCGCGCTGCCGGGCTCGGCGTAGGACGCCTGCAGGCGCAGCACGCGCTCGACGGGGTCGGCCGTCCACAGCTGCACCGACGGCGCGTTGAGCAGCCGCGCCGTCGCCTGGGCGATCCGGCGCAGCACGTCGTCCAGGACGAGCGACTCGGTGACCAGCTGCTCGACCTCGGTCAGCTCCCGCAGCCGCTCGGCGCGGCGGGTGGCGTCGGCGTACACCCGCGCGTTCTCGATCGCCAGCGCCGCCTGCTCGGCCAGCCAGCGCAGGGCGCCGATCTCCTCCTCGGCGAACGCGCGCTCCGTCCAGTAGTGCACGACCAGCGCGCCGTGCACGCGGCCCTGGGAGCGCAGGGGCGCGGCGGCCACGGCCTTGAAGCCCTCGCGCTCCACCTGCCTGCGCCGCTCCGGCGACAGCCACGTCTCGGGATCCTGCAGCATGTTGGGCGTGGCGATCGGGCGCGCCTGCAAGATGGCCCGGCTGATCGGCCCGCCGCTGACGGGAATGGCGCCGGCCGCGGCGTACTCGGCGCTCAGCCGCCCCGTCGCGCGCATGACGCTGAACGACGAGGCCGTGCCGTCCCCCGACACGACCAGCGCGGACTCCGCGCCCATGACCTCCAGCGCCTTGTCCACGATGGTGTCGAGCACCTCGTTGAGGTCGAGCGAGGAGGACAGCGACTGGCCCACCGCCTCGACCGCGCGCACGAACATCGCGCGGCGGCGCCGCTCGGTGACGTTGACGTGCACGCCGACGACGCCGGCCACCGCGCCCTGCGCGTCGCGCCACGGGACGTAGCGGACCTCCAGCCAGGCATGCACCGATTGATGAGGCAGCACGCAGCGGATTTCCGACGTGGTGGCCTCGCCGCTGCGGGCGCGGGTCAGCAGCGCGTGCAGCCCGGCCTCGCGCAGGAACCCCAGCAGGCTCTCGGCCGGCCGCCCGACCGCCTCGGCGCGGGAGACGCCGGTCAGCTGCTCCATCGCGGAGTTCCAGGCGACGACGCTCAGCCGCGCGTCGGTGACGACGACCGCGTCGTCGAGACCCTCGAGAAGGCCATGGCCAAAGACGTCCACGGGCTCGACGAGTATAACTCTTGCACAGGTCATCTCCGCAGTGGCATTGACATTGCTTTATCACTGGCTACGCAACCGATTACCGCTATGTCCCTCGAAGGCAGACGGATTCTCCTGATCGAGGACGCACCGGACATCCGTGAGGTGTTCGGCGTCCTGCTGCGCGTCGAGGGGGCCGACGTCGTGCCCGTCGCCACCGGGCGCGAGGCCCTCGCTGCGGCCGATGGACGCGACTTTGACATCGTCCTGAGCGACCTGGGCCTGCCCGACATCCCCGGCGACGTCCTCATCCGCCAGCTGCTGTCCCGCGAGGGCGCGCGCCGTCGCACTCGCGTGGTGGTCGTCACCGGCTACGGCGAGCCTTACGTCACCCGCGCGCGCCAGGCCGGCGCCGAGGTGGTCTTTACAAAGCCGGTGGAATGGACGCGCATCCTGGAGTGGCTCGAGCACCCCGATCTGGCCGCCTCCGCCTGACCCCCCGGCCCTCCCCGCCGGCGGCTTCGTGCAATAATGACCGCGCGATGCGCCCCGACATGGTCTCCACGCTCGTGCTGGCGGTCGTGGCCATCGCGCTGGCGGTCGTGGCCTACGTCAGGGATCCCGGCCTGCCGTTCATCGGGGTGAAGAACGGCGCCTCGATGCTGTGGTTCATCATCCCGCGCCTGGTGCCGGCCATCATCATCGCCGGGCTGCTGCAGGTGCTGGTGCCGCAGGAGGTCGTCTCCCGCCACTTCGGCCGCGAGAGCGGCTGGCGCGCGCTGATGATCGCCTCGCTGGCGGGCGTGCTCACGCCGGGCGGGCCGATGGTCACGGTGCCGTTCATGGTGGCGCTGGCCAACTCGGGCGCCGCGCTGCCGCCGCTGGTCGCCTACATGACGTCGTGGTCGCTGTTCGGCATGCAGCGCATCATCGCCTGGGAGGCGCCGCTGATGGGCTGGCGCTTCGTCGTCGTGCGCGTCGTGCCGAGCCTGGCCTTCCCGATGGTCGCCGGCTGGCTCGTGAAGCTCTTCTACCCGGAATAGATGGCCTTCACCGACCTGCGCGACTTCGTCGCGCGCCTGGAGCAGCGCGGCCGCCTGCGCCGCGTGACGGCCGAGGTCTCGCGCGACCTGGAGATCACCGAGATCGTCGATCGCGTGTCCAAAGCGCGCGGCGACGACAACGTCGCGCTGCTCTTCGAGCGCGTGGCCGGCTTCGACGTGCCGGTGCTCGCCAACGCCTTCGGCGCCGCCGATCGCATGGCGTGGGCGCTCGGCGTCGAGCGGCTGGACGAGATCGGCGAGCGCGTGGCCAAGCTGCTGGACGCGCGGCTGCCGGGGACGTTCGCCGGGCGGCTGAGCCGGCTCGGCACGCTGCTCGACGTGGCGCGGGCGGCGCCCCGGCGCGTCGAGCAGGCGCCCTGCCAGGAAGTGGTCGAGACGGCGGCGCCCTCGCTGGCCGGGCTGCCGATCCTCACGTGCTGGCCGGGCGACGGCGGCCGCTACATCACGCTGCCCGGCGTGTTCACGCGCGATCCCCTCACCGGCGCGCGCAACGTCGGCATGTACCGCCTGCAGGTGTTCGACGACCGCACGCTCGGCATGCACTGGCAGACGCACAAGGGCGGCGCCGAGCACGAGCACCGCGCGAGCGCCCGCATGCCGGTGGCCATCGCGCTGGGCGGCGATCCCACCGTGATCTACGCGGCCTCGGCGCCGCTGCCGCCCGGCCTGGACGAGATCGTCTTCGCCGGCTGGCTGCGCGGCAGCGGCGTGCCGATGGTGCGCTGCCGCACGATCGATCTCGACGTGCCGGCCCAGGCCGAGATCGTGCTGGAGGGCTGGGTCGATCCCGCCGAGCGCCGCCGCGAGGGGCCGTTCGGCGATCACACCGGCTACTACTCGCTGGCCCGCGACTACCCGGTGTTCCACCTCACCGCGCTGACGCGGCGGGCGCGGCCGATCTATCCCACGACGATCGTGGGCCGGCCGCCCCAGGAGGACTACTGGCTGGGCAAGGCCACCGAGCGCATCTTCCTGCCGATCATGCGGCTGATGCTGCCGGAGATCGTGGACGTCAACATGCCGGCCGAGGGCGTCTTCCACAACCTGGTGATCGTCTCCATCCGCAAGCGCTATCCCGGGCAGGCGCGCAAGGTCATGCAGGCGCTGTGGGGGATGGGGCTCATGATGCTGGCCAAGACGATCGTCGTCGTCAGCGAGCACGTGAACGTGCACGACCTGTCCGAGGTCGCCTGGCGCGCCACCGGCAACATCGATCCCCGCCGCGACCTGGTGATCCTCGAGGGGCCGATGGACGACCTCGACCACGCCGCCCTCCGCCATCGCTTCGGCGGCAAGCTGGGCGTGGACGCCACCGAGAAGGGCCCGCTCGACGACGTGACACAGCCCTGGCCCGACGAGATCCGCATGAGCGACGAGGTGCGTGACCGCGTCACCCGCCGCTGGAAGGACTACGGGCTCTGAGCAAGCTCGGTCACCTGCTCGACGCCATCAAGTTCGAGCACACGGTCTTCGCGCTGCCCTTCGCGTACATCGCGATGGTGCTGGCGGCCGGCGGCTGGCCGGGCGGCTGGACCGTGCTGTGGGTGACGGCGGCCATGGCCGGCGCTCGCACCTGCGCGATGGCCACCAACCGCGTCGTGGACCGCTGGATCGACGCGCGTAACCCGCGCACGGCCGCGCGCCACCTGCCGAGCGGCCGCCTCGGCGTCGGCGAGCTGCGCGCGCTGGCCGCCGGCGGCGCGCTGCTGATGCTCGTCGCCGCCGCGCTGCTGAACCCGCTCTGCCTGGCGCTGGCGCCGGCGGCGCTCGTCTTCCTCGTCGGCTACTCGTACACGAAGCGCTTCACCTGGGCCTCGCACTGGATCCTCGGCTTCACCGACGGCATCGCCGCCGCCGGCGGCTGGATCGCCGTGCGCGGCCGGTTCGACGCGCCGGCGCTGGTGCTCTGGTTCGCGCTCACCGTCTGGATCGCCGGCTTCGACCTGATCTACGCCTGCCAGGATGTGGACGTCGATCGCGCCCAGGGCCTGCACTCCGTGCCGGCGCGCTTCGGCGTGCCGACGGCGCTCGCGCTGGCGCGGCTGAACCACGCGCTGACGGCGGCGGCGCTGGCGGCGCTGGGCGCGCTGATGGGACTCGGCGTCGTGTACTGGATCGGCTGGGCCGCCGTCGTCGCGCTGCTCGTCTACGAGCACTCGCTGGTGCGGCCGGGCGACCTCTCGCGGCTGGACATGGCGTTCTTCAACGTCAACGGCTACATCGCCGTGATCGTGCTCGTTGCCGTCGTCGGCGGCCTCTGGCGCTAGCCGCGGGCCCGCTCCGGAGCCTCCGGTGAGCGGCGGCAACGTCGTGGACAAAGCGCAGGCGGTGCGCGCGATGTTCACGCGCATCGCCGGGCGCTACGACCTCATGAACTCGCTCATGACCGGCGGCCGCCACCACGCCTGGCGGCGCCGCACCGCCGCCGCCGTCGCCGCCGCGCCGGCGGGCCTGGCGCTCGACCTCGCCACCGGCACCGGTGACCTCGCGCTCGCCGTACGGGCGGCGCGGCCGCGCGACGGCGTCGTCGCCGCCGACTTCTCGGAGGCGATGCTCCGGCACGCGGCCGCCAAGCTGGCCGCGCGCGGCGAGCGGCTGGTGCTGCCGCTGGCCGCCGACGCGCTGGCGCTGCCCTTTCGCAACGCCGCGTTCGCCTGCGTGACCTCCGCGTTCCTGCTGCGCAACCTGGCCGACCTGCCGGCGGGCCTGGCCGAGATGCGGCGCGTGACGATGCGTGGCGGGCGGGTCGTCGCGCTGGAGATCACGCGGCCGGGCGTGCCGGGCTGGGACGCGCTGTTCGGGCTCTACTTCAATCGTGTGGTGCCGCTGGTCGGCGCGCTCGTGGCCGGCGATCGCGCGGCCTACACCTACCTGCCGCGCTCGGTCGAGCGCTTCGTCACGCCGGCCGCGCTCGCGCGCCTCATGACCGCCGCCGGCCTGCGCGACGTGCGCTACCGGCGGCTGGGCCTCGGCACGATCGCGATCCACGTCGGCGTGGCCTGAGCGCCGCGCAGCGCATGTTACGATTCGCGAAATGGCGCTCGCCGACGTGCTGGAGAAGTTTCCGCGCGAGCGGACGTGGCTGCTGCCCGCGCTGCAGGCGGTGCAGCACGCCGAGCGCTGGCTCTCGCCGCCCGCCCTCGACGCGGTGGCCGCCCACCTGCGCGTGCCCAGGAGCGAGGTGTGGGGCGTCGCCACGCACTATCCCGAGCTGCGGCTCGCCGCGCCCGGCCGGCGCCTCGTGCGCGTCTGCACGGGGCTGGCGTGCCTGGCCCGCGGCGGCCGCGAGATCCTCGAGGCCTGCGAGCGGCGGCTCGGCGTCCGCGCCGGCGGCACCACGGCCGACGGCGCCGTCACGCTGGAGGAGCTGGACTGCGCCTTCGCCTGCGCCAGCGCGCCCGTCGTCGAGGTCGATCACGAGTACCGCGGCCGGCTGAGCGCCGAGCACGTCGAGGCGCTGCTGACGGGCGCCGCGCCCCCGGCCGCCACGCCGGCC
>DASSLH010000685.1:0-4598 GCA_035689625.1 Candidatus Methylomirabilota bacterium
GCACCCGCTGGCCGCCACCGCCCAGCTGCGGCTCGGGTGGTGGGCGCTGGCGGCCGGTCACGGGCCCGAGGCGCTGACCGCCCTGCGCGCCTACCTGGCGCTGCCGGCCTCGGCGACCGGCAGCGAGCGCGAGTGGGGCGAGGCCGGCCTGGCCCTGGCGCTGCTCGCCACCGGCGACTGGCGCGGCGCCCGTGACGCCGCCGCCGCGCTCAACGCGCGGAAGTCGCCGCTGGCGCTGCCGCTGCAGCTGCGCCTGGCCCGCATCGCGCTGGACTCGCCGGGCACGGCCGACGTCGACCCGATCGTGCAGGACGCGCTGGCCGCCAACCTCGCGCCCGCCGCGCGCGGCTGGCTGCTGATCGTCAAGGGCGAGATCGACCGCGCGCAGGGCAACCGCGACGAGGCGCGCACGCAGTTCGACCTGGCGCGCAACGTCGCGGCGGGCACGCCGACCGCTGTCCAGGCGACGTTCCGGCTGGCGCGCACCAACTTCGAGCTGCGCGAGTTCCGGCAGGCGCTGAGCGACCTGGCCTCGCTGGCCAACACGCCGATGGCCTCCGAGCTGCGCGCCGCGGTGCTGAGCCTGCAGGGTGAGGCCGCCTACCAGGCCGGCGACTACATCGCCGCCGGCGCCGCCTTCCATCGCATGCTGGTCGAGACGCCTGACGCACCCGAGACGCCGATGGTCCGGCTGGCCGCGGCGTGGACGTCGCTGCGCCAGGGCAAGAGCGACGTCGCGCGCCAGGAGTTCCTGGAGTTCGCGCGCATGGCCCCCGATCACGCCAACGCCGCCGACGCGCTCGAGCTGGCTGCCGAGCTGGCGCTGGCCGCCGGCGACGAGACGGCGGCCGGCGAGCTGCTCGAGCGCATCGTGCAGACGTATCCCACGCACCCGCGCGCCGACTTCGCGCGCATCAACCGCGCGATCCTGCTCGTGCGCACCGGCGACGCCGCCGGCGCCCGCACGGCGCTGACCGACTGGCTGGCCCGCGCGCCGTTCCCCGCGCTCACCGGTCGCGCGCACGCCGCGCTGGGCGCCGCGCTGCTGGCCGGCGGCGACGTGGCCGGGGCCCAGAAGGAGCTGGCCACCGCCCAGCGCGAGGGGCTCGGCGCCTTCGCCAGCCTCGGCGCCGGCACGATCGCGCTGATGGACAAGCGCTGGGACGACGCCACGCGGCCGCTGGAGGAGGCGCGCGACGCCGGCACGCCGGACATCGCCGCCGCCGCGGAGTACGGGCTGGCGGTGGTGCGCTTCTCCAAGGGCGACGTGCGCGACTTTCGCAAGCCGGCCGAGGCGGCGCTGGCCGCGGTGCCGCGCGGCGCGCGCGGTGGCGAGCGCGGCGCGGCGCTGCTCTACGTGCTGACCGGCATCGCCGCCGATGAGAAGGACTGGCCGGCCGCGCTCGGCTACGCGCGGCGCCTGGTGACCGACGACCCGACCAACGAGGCGGCCGACGACGCGCTCGAGCGCGTGGCCAGCGGCGCGGCGCTCGCGCAGGCGTGGCCGATCGCCGCCGAGGCCGACACGCTGCTGCGCCAGCGCTACCCGCGGAGCCCGTTCACGGCCGCCGCCCGCGGCCGCCGGGCCGAAGGCCTGCTGGAGACCGGCAAGGTGGACGAGGCGCGGCAGGAGGTGGACAAGATCCTGGCCGATTCGCCCAACGACGCGCGCGCCATCCTGGTGCTGGCGCGGGTGCGCGAGGCGGCCGGCGACAGTACCGGCGCGCTGGAGGCGTACTCGCGGGCGGCGCGCGAGGGGCAGGGGCCGGACTGGAGCACGCCGGCGCTGCTCGGCCACGCGCGCCTGCTGGCGCAGGACCAGCGCTGGGATCAGGCGCGCAACATCGCCGAGCGACTGATCAAGAGCGACGACGTCGCGACCGCCGCCGAGGCCGCGCAGATCGTGGGCGACACCTACGCCGGCGAGGGTGACGCGCTGACCGCCGCCGAGTACCACCTCACGGCCGCCTACGCGGCGCCGACCTCGCCGCCGGGGCGGCGCGGCCTGCTGGGCGCCGCGCGCGACTTCGCCACGCTCAAGCAGAACGACGCGGCGGCCAACGCCTACCGCAAGCTGCTCGCGCAGTCCGACCTGCCTTCGGACCTCGCCGCCGCCGCCCGCGCCGGACTCGCCTCTCTCGGCCGCTGAACGGCTCCTGTATGATGGCCGCCTGATGAAGGGCTACGGCGGGCGCATCCTGTTCGTGGACGCGGCCAGCGGCGCCAATCGCGTCGAGCCGCTGGACGAGGGGACCGCGCGGGCGCTGCTGGGCGGCAACGGCCTGGCCGCGCGGCTGCTCTACGATCACGTGCCGGCCGGCGTCGACGCCTTCGACCCCGCCAACGCCGTGGTCTTCGGCGTGGGCCCGGTCACCGACACGACCGTGCCCGGCAACAGCCGCGCCTGCGTGGCGGCCAAGTCGCCGCTGACCGGCCTGTTCTTCGACTCGACCTTCGGCGGGCGCTTTCCGGCCACGCTCAAGCGCACCGGCTTCGACGCGGTGGTGATCACCGGCCGCGCGGCGGCGCCCTCCTACGTCGTGGTGGACGAGGCCGGCGCCCGCCTGCAGCCGGCGGCGGCGCTCTGGGGCCGCTCCACGCGCGAGACCGTCGAGGCGCTGCTGCAGGCCGAGGGCGCCGAGGCCGACGCCATCGCGATCGGCCCGGCCGGCGAGCGGCGCGTGCGCTTCGCGGCGCTGGCGCACTACTGGAAGAACCGCGAGGGCGTGTCCGGCCGCGGCGGCATCGGCGCCGTGCTCGGCAGCAAGAACGTCAAGGCCGTCGTCGTCAAGGGCGCTTGCCGGACGGAGATCGCCGACGCGGCCGCGCTGCGGGCGCTGGTCGACGAGGCGCGCGAGCCGCTCACGAAGGGCACCCAGGCGCTGTCCACGTTCGGCACGCCGTTCCTGGTGGGGCCGATCAACGCGCTGGGCGCGCTCGGCAGCTTCAACCTCAAGCACGAGGTCTTCGAGCCGGCGCGCGCCGTCGGCGGCGAGGAGATGAAGGCCCGCTACCATGACCGCGACACCACCTGTCTGAAGTGTCCGGTCGCGTGCGGCAAGCAGTACGCGATCGGCAGCGGCGAGTTCGCCGGCCGGCGCGCGAAGATGCCGGAGTACGAGACGATCTTCGCGCTGGGGCCCATGCTGGGCATCGCCGAGCCCGAGGCGCTGATCCTCGCCAACGACCTCTGCGATCAGCTCGGCATGGACACGATCTCGATGGGCGTGACGCTGGCGTTCGTGTGCGAGGCGCTCGAGCGCGGCTGGCTCGAGGCCGGCGAGGTCGGCGTGCCGTTCGGCTGGGGCGACTGGCGCGGGATGCTGCGGCTCGTCGAGATGACGGCGCGGCGGGAAGGCTTCGGCGAGCGCCTGGCCGAGGGCGCCTGGCGGCTGGCGGAGTCGGTGCATCCCGAGGGCACGCGCCTGGTCTACGCGGTCAAGCGCCTCGAGCTGCCGGCGCACTCGGCGCGCGCGCTCAAGGGCCTGTCCATCGGCTATGCCACGGCCACGCGCGGCGGCAGCCATCACGACACGCGGCCGACGCCGCAGTACGCGCCGACGTTCGATCGCCGCTCGACCGGCGACAAGCCGGCGTTCGCCGCGCGCAGCCAGCACTTCACCGCCGTGGGCGACTCGCTCGTGCTCTGCCGCTTCACCTCCGAGCGCGGCTTCGGCCTGTTCGTGGACGAGCCCTACGCCCGCATGGTGCGCGCGATCACCGGCTGGGACATGGGCGCCGCGGAGCTCGAGCGCGTGGGCGAGCGCATCGTCAACCTCGAGCGGCTCTTCAACGTGCGCGAGGGCGTGCGCCGCGTCCACGACGTGCTGCCGTGGAAGGTGATGCACGAGCCCATCCCCGAGGGGCCGTCGGCCGGCATGCACTGTCCGCCGGACGAGCTGGCGGCGATGCTCGACGCCTACTACGCGCTGCGCGGCTGGGACGCCGACGGTGTACCGTCCACCGTGCGCCTCGCCGCCCTCGGGCTGTAGCCGCACCCGCCGTCTGGTACAGTGGGGTCACAGGGGCTGGAGGAGAACTATGCCCCCGCTTGCCCACGCTGCGCTCGCCGCCTCGATCGTCCTCAGCGCGCTCGGCGCCGTGGTCATCTGCCTGCTGATCGTGGTCTACGGCTTCACGCCGTCCGACGAGCAGCCCGACACGGCCACGCGCCGCATGTTCCTCACGCGCATCGGCCACGCCACCGCCGCCGTCTGCTTCGCCGCGACCGCGATCTTGCTGGCTGTCGCGCTCGCCCAGCCGGCGCGCACGCCGGCGCCGGCGACCGCGGACGATCCGCGCCTGTCCACGACGGCGGCGCGCGTCGAGGATCAGCAGGAACGGCTGCAGCGCATGGAGCAGCGGGTCGAGGAGACCGAGCGCGCGATGCAGCGGCTGGCGACGGACGTCGAGCGCGCGGCCCCGCACGAGAGCGCTGCTCCCGCGCCGTCGCCCGTGACGACGCCGGCGCCGCGGCCGGCCCCGATCCGGAAGGCCGTCACCCCGGCGAAGCGGCCGCCGCTCGTCGTCAAGGCGCCCGCGCCGGTCGCGAAGAGGGAGGCGCCGGCGCCGAGCACCGCGCCCGCCCAGCCCGCCGC